>NZ_JADEWJ010000321.1:0-3965 GCF_015207725.1 Synechocystis sp. LEGE 06083 | reverse complement strand
GTGGCAACGCAGTGCCTAGGAGTTGACGGAAACAAGGTTTGGCCATTGCTTTTCCCGAATGATAATGTCTCCAGGATTATGCTAGCGTTGGGAGCGGAAAGACCCTACTGTGGCTAGAGTTGCCCCTGGGTAGTCTGAGAAAGAGTTTTAAAAGGGTTTTGTTGCGGTGATGGAAAAAGTTATGGAGCCGGTAACTGTGGGCCAAAGGATGCTCAAACCAGCGGTGGGCTTGATTAATCGCTTACACTATCCCCAAAAGTTTGCCCTGATCAGTGTTTGCTTTTTGTTGCCCTTGGGTTTGGCTATTTTCCTGCTTCTGTCCGAAATTCAAGGTCAAATTCAGTTTGCCCAGCTAGAGCAACAGGGCTTGGCGTACCTGGGTCCTCTGCAACAATTGCAACAAACGGTGCTGACAGAACCCCTCACGCCTTTGGAGTCAAGCCATTGGCAGTCCCCTGTGGAACATTTAGAACAAGTTCAGGACCGTTGGGGGCAAAAATTGCATACAGCAACGGATTATGTTGCCCTAGAAGAAGCTTTATCAACCAGGCGGAATAACAAGGAAACTAACCCCGAAGAAATTCTCCAGGCGATCGCCGTGCTGCGTACCAAAGTAGGAGACCAATCCAATCTCATTCTTGATCCGGATTTGGATAGTTATTACCTGATGGAAGCCCTGTTGCTCAAATTACCCCAACTGCAAACGGATGTGGCCCAACTAGGTACCATCATTGCTTCCCACTCCGGCTCCGGCCTTTCCCCCACAGAAGAATCCCAATTGCTAGTGATTAAAGCCCAGTTGACCCAGCTCAGGGAAAGTTTGGTCAAAAACCTTGGGGTGGCCTTCACCCACAATGATAATCAACAACTACAACCTAGGGTAAGTAATGGTCTCCATGGTTTGGCCAACGCCCTAGAAACATTGGATCAAAGTTTAACTAGGGTAATTTCAGGGCAAACCAAGCTCGATGACCCCGGTTTAAGCCAGCAGAGCCAATGGAGTTTACTGAACAGTTTACATTTTTGGCGAACGCTCAGCCCGGAATTAGACCAACTACTGTCCGAGCGTATTCAACGGTTCCAGCAACGGCAATGGCTCCTTAGCACCTTTGTGTTGGCTACCCTGGCGATCGCCGCCTATTTATTTTGGGGGTTCTATGCCAGCGTCATGGCTACCATCGCTAGTTTGAGCAGTGCAGCGGAAAAAATGGTGGCGGGCAGTCAAACTAAAGCAGTGGAATTACAAACCCAGGATGAAATGGCGGAAGTGGTCCACGCCTTTAACACGGTGGCCGATGCCCTCTGTCGCCTCATGGAAAAATTACAGGACGAAAATTTACGGCTAGAGGCGGAAATTGACATCACTCGACAATTACAACAGATGTTAATGCCTTCGGAACAGGAGCTGGCGGCGGTGGCCGGGCTAGAAATTGCCGGTTTTATGGAATCGGCTACGGAGGTGGGGGGAGATTATTACGATGTGTTGCAAACCAATGGCCAAGTCAGAATTAGCATTGGCGACGTTACTGGCCACGATTTAGAAAGCAGTTTGGTGATGATTATGGCCCAAACGGCCCTGCGGACTTTGTTAGAACATGGGGTCACGGATCCGGTCAAACTGTTGAGCGCCATGAACCGCACCATCTACGAAAACACCAGGCGCATGGGTTCTTCTAAAAATATGACCTTGAGTTTGTTGCAATATGAAGCGGGGTTAATCCGTCTGAGTGGGCAACATGAGGAGGTGTTAATTATCCGCAGTAACGGGGAAACGGAACAGATTGACACTTTTGAATTGGGCTTTCCCCTGGGTTTGGAACAGGATATTAGTGCCTTTGTGACAGAGCGGGAAATTAGTTTAAACAGTGGTGATTTGGCTGTGCTCTACACCGATGGCATCACCGAAGCGATGAATATTAAGAGGGAATTTTACGGCATAGAACGGTTGCAAGCAGTACTTTCCCGGCATCGACACCAGACCCCGGCGGAAATCCGCCACCAGGCGATCGCCGATCTGAAGCATTTTTTGGGGGACCAACCCCAAGAGGATGATGTCACCCTATTAATTCTTAAGCAGAAGTAGTTGTAACAAATCTGCGGGGAGACAACACCATTACTGATTGAGCAACTTTTTTCCCCGTTCTAACTTTTGCCGTAGTAATGCTTTTCCCTCGCAATTAACCAAGCGGCGATCGCCCCACCGATGAACCCGAATAAGTGACCCTGCCAAGAAACCCCCGGCCGACCGGGTAGTAAGCCCCAGAGAGCACTGCCGTAGAGCACTAGGACAACAATGGACAGGACAATGGAGGCCAGGTTTTTTTGGAACCAACCCCGCAGTAATAAAAATCCCAGGTAACCAAAAATCAGAATGCTGGCCCCCACGGTGACAGTGTTAGGGGGCGCAATCAACCAGACTCCCAAGCCCCCCACCACCATGGTGATCCCAGTCACAATCCAAAAGTCGCTCACTTCCTGGAGCATCACCAGCCAAGCCAAAATAACAAAGGGAACGCTATTGGCAATTAAATGACCGAAGTCGGCATGGAGAAAGGGGGCAAATAGAATTCCTCTCAGACCTTCCAAGGAGCGGGGATAAATGCCAAATTGATCCAGGCTGCCCCGAAAAACAAACGCATCCAAGATTTCCAGTAGCCAAAAAATGGCTAGAAAACTGACAATAATCGAGAACTGACTTTGCAGGGTGGCCCGCAAGGGAGTTTGGCGACTTTGGCTCATGGTGATCAAAAAGAGCGATGGCTGAGGTTAGGGGGACAGAGACCCATCCCTAATCAAGAATAACCAATCGCCCTAGAATGGGACAGACCAGAAACTAGATCCTATGGCGACTATCCACGGTAATTGGCAACCTTCCCACGGGGAAAACGGCGGCAGACTGTTTCTTTGGGCGGATACCTGGGGTAATACCCTGCCAGAAACCACTGGCGATCGCCATCCCTTTGCGTTGGATGTACCGGCCTTGGTTCAAGCTTGGTCTAATGTGCCCCTGGCTTTTCCTCCAGCGGATAAGGTAACAGAGCAAACTTTAACGCTTCATTTACCAAGCCATCGTCAGCAAAAAATTCCCCTGCCCTTTGTTACAGGGCAAGACCCCGTGGCCATGGATGCGAAATACCTCCACTGGCGATCGTGGCAAATTACTGGGATGAGTTTGACCCCCAAGCAAACGTTAACGTTGCTGCAATCCATTCCCCTGGGAGGCCAGATCCTAACCAGCTTGGGATCAGAATTTTATTTTTACGGTCAATTGCACCGCTGGTGTTTGGATTTAGTTCTGCGGGGCAAATTTGTGCCGGGGCTAGGGCAAATGGGGCAAGACGGCGGTTACTACGCTCAATGGATTCCCATCCTCGATAGCATCCAAGACCAAACCTATCTGGCCCAATTTACCCAGAGAGTCCCTCCCTGTACCCTGGCCCTGACGCCGGAAACCGAAGCGGCTCAAGGGGTAGTGGTGGATTTACTCCAACAATTAGTCCAAGCCCAGATCGAGGTCACTAGTCCCGCCATTAGTAATGCCAAAGAAGCTTGGTTAAATAGTTGGCTCAAGGGCCTGACCCAGCCGGAGCAAACTTCCCTGGGTACGGGTAAAGCTCTGCAACGTTTAGCCACAACCCTGGACCATTGGTATCTGCCGGTCCAAGGTTATCTGGGGCAACAAAACAACCAAGCCCTAGCCCAACGGCAATGGCGGGGTGCCCTGCGGTTACAGCCCCCGGTGGATGGTGCTGGCGGCATCTGGCAATTGGAATATGGTTTACAAGCCTTGGATGATGGAAAATTCTGGCTACCGGCCGCTGCCCTCTGGACCATGACCGGCGATCGCCTAGTGTGGCAGGGCCGCAGAGTGGAGCAAGGGGCAGAAAGTTTACTGCGGGGCTTGGGAGTGGCGGCCCAAATCTATGAACCCATTGCCGACAGTTTGGCCCAACGCTGCCCCACAG
>NZ_JADEWJ010000320.1:0-3971 GCF_015207725.1 Synechocystis sp. LEGE 06083 | reverse complement strand
ATAAACATTTTTAGCCTTTTTGATGATTAATTATTCCGTTGACCACATCACGACAAGACTAGCTTTAATTATTCTCGTCGGCGATCGCCATTGATCCGGCTATAATGATTGCCGCTTTATTTCCTTGAACTTTGCCCATGATCAAAAATGACATTTGGATCCGCGCCCAGGCCGCCCAAGGCATGATTGAGCCCTTTGAACCCCAGCTAATGCGGCAAATAGAAGGGGAACCGGCTATTTCTTTTGGTCTAAGCAGTTTTGGTTATGATATTCGACTTTCGGCGGCGGATTTTCGCATTTTTCGTCATATTCCGGGCACTGTAGTTGACCCCAAAAACTTTAATCCCCACAATTTGGAAGCAACCCAACTCCACAAAGATAGCAGTGGCAGTTATTTTATTTTGCCGGCCCACTCCTATGGCCTAGGGGTGGCAGTGGAAAGATTAGCGATCCCCGCCAATGTCACTGTGCTTTGTATCGGTAAAAGTACTTACGCTCGGGCTGGCATTATCGCCAATTTAACTCCGGGGGAAGCGGGGTGGTGTGGTCACCTCACCCTGGAATTTTCTAATTCCTCCAGTGCCGATTGCCGTATTTACGCCAATGAAGGCATTGTGCAACTGCTCTTTTTTGAAGGGGAAAACTGCGACATTAGCTATGAAACCAGAAGGGGTAAATATCAAAATCAGCCCCAATCGGTCACATTACCCCGGGTTTAGGGTTTCCAAAAACTACGCACTAGATCAGGGTGGGATGGAAGTAAAAGGCGAGGGCCACAATTGCATAGGTGGCGAGCAATAGGACCCCCTCTAACCAATTGGAACTGCCGTCACCACTGATGGAGTTGACAATCAACACCGCCACCAATACCGCCACCAACTCGAAAGGATTGAAATTTAAGTCCATGGGTTGACCGATCGCCCAGCCGACGATGACCAGGACTGGTGCCACAAAAAAGGCAATTTGCAGGCTCGATCCCATCACCACAGACATGGAAAGATCCATTTTGTCCTTCATGGCCACAGTGACGGCGGTGGCATGCTCAGCGGCATTACCAATAATAGGTAGGAGAATTACCCCAGTAAACAGGGCAGTTAATCCCAGGGACTCTGTGGCCACTTCAAGGGAGCCCACCAGTAATTCCGACTCCACGGCTACCCCCAGGGTGACGGCCAATAAAACCCCCGTCCAAAGCCAAAGATTTGGTTTTTCCTCTTCTGTGGGAGGGGATGGTTCCGCCATGGTTTCGCCGAGTTCCGGCATTTCCATATTTTCAGCTAAACCCACATCGTACAAATAGGCGTGGGTTCCCATGGAAAATACCAGAGAAAGCAAGTAAACCCCGATCAACACTACGGCTACGGCCACGGACAAATTTTGCAAAACCGTTTCCGTCACCCCTGTGGAGGTATATTGCAACGCTGTGGGCAAAAGAATGGCCACTACCCCCAAATTCATGGTGGAGGCATTTAAACGGGCGGCGATCGGTTGGAAATTCTGTTCCTTATAGCGCAATCCCCCCAGGAAGACGGCAAAACCCATTACCAGCAGTAAGTTGCCAATAATTGATCCCGTCAGGGTGGCCTTGACTACATCGATCAATCCCTCCTTCAGGGCAATGTAAGCCAAGATTAGCTCCGTGGCGTTGCCGAAGGTAGCATTGAGCAAGCCCCCCGCATTGGGACCGATGACCACAGCGATTTCCTCCGTGGCGGTGCCCATGAAGGCTGCTAGGGGCACAATGGCCAAACCCGCCAAAATGAACACCGTCGTTTCCCCCCACCCCAACCAGTGGGCGGCCCAGGAGAGGGGACAAAAAACTAACAGAACAAGAAAAATCTTACTTTTGGTGGACATAACCTGGCGATCGCCATTGCAATGGTTTTTTGGATAGCTCGATTCATTATGCCCCAGGAAATTTCAAAATCATCTTGATCTCAAAAGATTAAATAATCGATCCCGAGGGAAATTATTGATTGCTCTCCTGGGGGGTAGGCCGTGGTTTAGAATATATCCCTGGGTGTTTCCCCACAAACCGATTACCAGGGTTGGCCGAGCGGTTGAGGCAGCGAACTCATAATTCGCCCTAGACAGGTTCAACTCCTGTACCCTGGACTTTTATTTGGTTGATGAAATTTTTAGAGATTATCCTAAGCTTTGTCATTAAGCTTGGTGACGGCTAACGAGGCTTATTTTTTGGTGGTAACCGTGGCGATCGCCTGCTAGACTAGAAAGGTTGTCAAAAATTCGCACATCCAAGCTTTCGGGTGTTTCTGCAACAAGCTGAAATTCCCTTGGATGAAGGATAAACCCGAATAGGAGAAAATTTAACATGCCCGTAGTTTCTCTCGCAGATTTGCTAGAGTCTGGTGTTCACTTCGGCCACCAAACCCGCCGCTGGAACCCCCGCATGGATCAATATATCTACACCGCCCGCAATGGTGTACATATCATTGACCTAGTGCAAACCGCCCAACTGATGGAAGATGCCTATGAATATGTGCGTTCTTCCACCATCAGCGGCAAAAAGTTTTTGTTCGTCGGCACCAAGCGCCAAGCCGCTGGCATCATTTCCCAGGAAGCCCAACGCTGTGGAGCTCACTACGTTAATCAACGGTGGTTGGGGGGCATGCTCACCAACTGGGAAACCATCCGCAAACGGGTCGATCGCCTGAAGGAATTGGAAGCCCTAGAAAGCAGTGGTGCCATTGATCGTCGCCCCAAAAAGGAAGGTTCCATGCTCCGGCGGGAATTGGGCAAACTACAGAAGTACCTCGGCGGCATCAAAAATATGCGCAAGCTCCCTGACGTGGTGGTAATCGTCGACCAACGACGGGAACATAACGCCATCCACGAGTGCCAGAAACTAGGCATTCCCATCATCGCCATGTTGGATACCAACTGTGATCCCGATGTGGTAGATGTGCCCATCCCCGCCAACGATGACGCGATCCGTTCCATCAAACTGATTGTGGGCAAATTAGCCGATGCCATCTATGAAGGCCGCCATGGTCAGCCGGATGTCAGCGATGACTACGAGGAATTTGACGAAGGTTTAGATGGGGATAATCTGGAAGTAGAAGCTGCTGAAGAGGTGGAGGAAGTGGCTGAAGCAGAAGCTACGGCAACCCCAGAAGCTTAAATTTTGTCCCTTTTTCCCTTTGTCCTCCCGATGGGCCGAGGGAAACCCAGTCCCGGTGCTAGGGAAATATCTAGCTGGTGTTGGCCATCACTTTTTTCCCTTAGCCCAATAATTACCGTGCAATCATAGAAAAACTGATTAGGAACGATAACCATGGCAGAAATTACCGCTCAACTCGTGAAGGAACTGCGCGATAAAACCGGCGCGGGCATGATGGATTGCAAAAAAGCCCTAAAGGAAAATGAGGGTAATTTAGAAAAGTCCATTGAATGGCTCCGGCAGAAGGGTATTGCCTCCGCTGATAAAAAATCTGGCCGCACCGCCGCCGAAGGTTTGGTCCACAGCTATATTCACTTTGGTGGCCGCATTGGCGTGTTGGTGGAAGTTAACTGCGAAACTGATTTCGTGGCCCGGGGCGATCGGTTTAAAGATTTGGTTAACGATGTGGCCATGCAGATTGCCGCCTGTCCCAACGTGGAATATGTCAGTGTGGCTGATATTCCCCAGGAAATGGTGGCTAAAGAGAAGGAAATTGAAATGGGGCGCGATGACCTGGGCAAAAAGCCTGCCAACATCAAAGAAAAGATTGTCCAAGGCCGCATCGACAAACGCCTGAAGGAGTTATCTTTGCTGGACCAGCCCTACATCAAAGACCAAAATCTCACCATCGAAGAATTGGTCAAACAGGCGATCGCCGAATTGGGGGAAAACATCCAAGTTCGTCGCTTTATTCGCTTTAACCTTGGCGAAGGCATCGAAAAAGCAGAAACTAACTTTGCTGAAGAAGTGGCCGCCGCTGCTAAGGGCTAATAACTCAGATCTGATCACC
>NZ_JADEWJ010000319.1:0-3978 GCF_015207725.1 Synechocystis sp. LEGE 06083 | reverse complement strand
CTCACCAAGCCCCCCAGCGCCGAACTCAAACCAGGGCAGGTAGACGCCGACTCCCTTCCCCCCTACGATATTTTGGATGGCATCCTCGGCAGATTAATTGAAAAACACCAATCCCCCCAGGAAATTATCAACGCTGGCTTTGAACGGGAAACTGTACTAAAAATTTTCCAATTAGTGCAAAGATCTGAATTCAAACGTCGCCAGGCCGCCCCGGGTCTGAAAGTCACGGATCGGGCCTTTGGCAGTGGTTGGCGCATGCCCATTGCCCAAGCGTTCCATTCCCAAAACTGTTAATTGCAGCAGCAAAGCCGCACTCCAAGGAGGAATTAGTCTGTAATGATCATTGAATTTTCTCCCTGGACTACGTTAGGATTTAATGAATGTAAAGAAAATATTAAGCGTAGTCCAATTGCTTCCAAACTTGGCATCTAAGCTTGGTGTTTGTCTAGGATAACTTAATTGCATTTATTTAAAAATCGATAACTTTACTCTTTTTGGAACAAATAAATGTTATGAATTCCTCGCTTTACCGTGGTGATAAAATCTACCATTGGTTCCTTACCTCCTCACTAAATTTTGTTTTCTCACCGCAAGCAATGTTGGACAATTTGTCACAATGGTTTCGTAACTTTCTTATCCCAAATTTTAGTAACAAATCCCTGACCGTACATGGGGTTAATAAGGTTGTCAACTCTGCGCAATCTAACCACCCAATTCAAAACCTAGCCTGGGAAATGGCCCATTCCCTAGAGCAGAACAAATTTCATCTCCATTACCAACCGCAAGTTGACATCAAAACTGGAGCTTTATTGGGAGTCGAAACCCTCATTCGTTGGCATCATCCCCGCCTGGGCTTGATTTCCCCCGCCGAGTTTATTCCCATTGCTGAACAAACTGGCTTAATTGTCCCCATGGGTTACTGGGTGTTACAGCAAAGTTGTCTTCAATACCAACGCTGGCTTTCCCAGGGCATTCCTCCTTTCAAGTTATCGGTCAATTTATCCCTGCGTCAATTACAAGAAACAAACCTAGTAACCGAAATAAAAAATATTGTTAGCCAAACTAAAATAAATTGCCAACAAATCACCCTAGAAGTAACAGAAAGTCTTATGCTCTGCGAACCAGGGGAAACAATTCACCATCTCAATCAACTAAATGATATGGGCATACAAATTGCCATTGATGATTTTGGTGTCGGCTATTCCTCCCTCTCCTACCTGAAGGATTTACCTCTCCAGACGTTAAAAATTGATAAATCCTTCTTAGATGACCTTTTGACCAGGGAAAAAAACCAAGTAATTCTCCAAACCATTATCGAACTGGGGCACCGCCTAGGCTTGAAAATTATTGCCGAAGGAGTAGAAAGTTCAGAACAGCTAGCTGTGCTCAAATCCATGGATTGTGACTATGGTCAAGGTTACCTATTCAGTCGCCCTTTAACGGACCAAGATGCTACTGCCCTTTTCAGAACATCATCCTTTTTGGATTCCCGCCCCCTGGCCACAGTTTAAATAATTTATCTTTAATATTTTTATTAATGCTTCAATATCCCATGGATTTTATCGGTAGCTTTAGACTAAATTCGCCCCTCAATCTGGCTAAATTAGCCCAAACAGTCGAAGTCTTAGAAATCAAATAAGGCACAATACCATTAAACAATCAGCCAATTGCTCCGCTAATTAACTAATTTCAACATCGTCAATTTCTATCCACCGTCCGACCACTATAATGAGCAATTCAGTTTTGTCCGCCTCTTCCCCAGGTAATGTCCAAATTCAGCAGGCAATCCCCGCCAAGCTCCTCTATGCCCTTGTTAACCAAAAAACCAGCGGCAAACTAGTGGTGCAAAACCCCTTTGACGAGTTTGTTTATTGGCAAGTGTATTTAGGGGATGGTCGTATTCACCTGGCTAACAGTGCCAACGGTTGTTCAGAAAGACTCAACTATTTGATTGGTAGCACCCTCCGTCAGAGGGGTATCGAACTGCCGTCGAGAATTGCTGACGATTATCTTTTTCTTTCCGGATTATGGAAAAAGGATGTTTTTTCCTTTCAGCAAACCCGTTCGATTTTGACCCAAGCCAGCCAAGAAGCCTTAGTTCAGGTGCTTTCTTTACCCAAAACATCCTATCGTTTTAACCAGGAAAAAGAACTGAGCGAACTGTTTTTAAATTTAGAGTTAGAAAAAACCATTACTCCCATTAAGCATAAAATTCGCTACTGGTGGGAACTAAGATCCTATATTAATTCGCCCTTCCAGCGACCTCTAGTGGAAAATTGGCTTAGTTTGCGCCAAAATCTGGTAAAAAATAACCTCCATGGCCAACATTGGTTAAGGCGCTTTCACACTTGCTTGGAAAATTTAAATTGCTTGTACGAAATTGCTGGACATTTAGAAATCAGTACTTTGGAGCTGGCACTGATGTTACAGCCCATGGTCAAGACTGGTGAGATTAAAATGCTCCCCTATCAAGAAATTCAAACGGACGATCGCTATTTGGTGGCTTATGTTGACCATAGGGAAGCTCACCAACGCATGATGGCCTATTCTTTAGGAAAAGAGGGCTATCGAACTTCAGTGTTAGAGGATCCCTTCCGAGCCTTGACAGTTTTGTTGAATTCTCCTCCCGATCTGATTATTATAAATACTGACCTGCCCGATATGAACGGCTATCAGCTCTGTTCGTTTTGTCGTAAGTCAAATCAACTTAAAGATGTGCCAATCCTACTATTGGGTAAAGGAGACAATTTAATCAGCGGTATCCGTACCAAACTTTGTCAAGCGTCTGGGTACTTGAGCGAGCCTTTTGTACCTGAGGAATTACTTGGTCGGTTGGCAGAATTTATTCCCACTAATAAAACCAACTCCTGACAGCTTTTCTGGGTTATGGGCAGACAGTTTGAGGGGATTGATTTCACTTTTCAGCCACTGTTCTTCTCAATCCTAATCCAGACAGCAATCCAAAATATTACTAATCCTAAAATTATAAAGTAGCTAAAAGCTAAGCACAAAAATGAGTTTGTATCGTTTGATTTACAGCAGTCAGGGCATTCCCAACCTACAGCCCCAGGATTTAAAAGATATTTTAGCATCTTCCCAAAGAAATAATCCGGCCAATGGCATTACCGGGCTGCTCTGCTACAGCAAGCCTGCTTTTCTACAAGTGTTGGAGGGGGAGTGTGAACAAATCAATGAAACCTATCACCGCATCGTCCAGGACGAGCGTCACCATACCCCCCAAATCATTGAGTGTGTACCGATTAAAAGCAGAAATTTTGAAGTTTGGTCTATGCAAGCCATCACGGTGAATGATTTGTCGACAGAGCAAGTCAAGACGTTGGTGTTAAAGTATTCCGGCTTTACCACCTTACGCCCTAACGCCATGGATCCGGAACAATGTCTTAATTTTTTGTTAGACATTGCCAAAATTTATGAATTATCCGATAACTTTTTCCTCGACCTTTAGGAGGCTGTTGTGAACTACCCCGACTCCCTTGCGCTGAAGTTGGAGCTTCCTATCCAAAGAAAAGCTCTCTACCCCAAGGAGTAGCGAGCCTTACATTCTGACAATAGGCGGAATCCTCCGTTCCAGAGTTAAAAGCGTTAATTTTTCACCTCAATCCCCAAACATTGGGGGACTTTGAATCCTATTTGCCTCAGAATTGAGGAGGCAGGGTGGCTTTGCAGTTCCCCCCTAAGAGCTAATTTCTAAAGTATAGTTAATTAGGATAATTATGAGACGTTAAGCTATGCAGTAATCTTGAATAACCTTATCTATGCTAGTACCAGGAGGTGCGTACATTCTCGCCCTCTTTAATGCACTAAAGTCATGCTCTATATCATTCAAATCCGGAGAATAAGTTGGCAGAAATAACACAATGTGTCCTGCAGACTCTACTATTTCCCTAATCCTTTTTTTTCGATGAATGGGGGCGTTATCCATAATCAGCACCGACGTCATTGTCAATGCTGGTATTA
>NZ_JADEWJ010000318.1:0-3990 GCF_015207725.1 Synechocystis sp. LEGE 06083 | reverse complement strand
TTTTCTTCGTCGTCAAGCCGTTAATAGCCCATTGACAGTCTACGAAATATCTCATCAACCATGGTCTGATTTCCTGCGTCAACAGCTTCGTTCTCCTACTCTTAAGTTTTCTTTTGCGTAAGTCCTGAATGAGATAGCGATTAATCCTCCTAGCTTCCCTTAATGACGTGGTGATTAATCCCCCCTTAATAAGGGGGAAGTTTTATGAAGGGGGGGAGTTTTGATGATCCAACCAATCTAGGGTGCGATGGATGGCCCAATTTTCGTCGGGATCATTGTTTTCCCTTTGACAACGGGCATTGGCAATGTAGCCCACATGGCCGCCCTTGGGGGTTAACTGTAAATCCACGCCGGTAAGTTGGTTTTGCAAGCTGGCCAATTCCTCCGCTATGGCGGGATGGAACATGGGATCATTGGCGGCGTAGAGCAATAGGGTTGGTTTAACAATTTTGCTTAATAGGGGTAGGGCACTACTGGCTTCGTAATAATCTGCCACCGAAGCAAATCCCAGGCGATCGATCACCAAATTGTGGTCAAAACCCCAAATGGTATTGGCCCGTTCAATGGCTTGGGGATCAAACTCCCCTGGATGGTGGCGATGTAACTGCCAGGCCAATTCCTTCAGCTTGTTGGCGATCGCCTTTTCCAAATACCTTCCCACAGGATGGCTAGTTAAATAATTGAGGGAGCGCTGGGAATCAAGGCTAGGGCAAACGGCCATAGCTCCCCCAATGTCCGTGGGCGAAAGGGAAGTTAGCATTGCGTCGTTATTTCGCCAATCTTCCAAAGTTTGACCCTTATACACTCCCCACAGGGCAAGCTGACCCCCCAGGGAATAACCCCCAAACCAAAAGGGGCCAGGATAACCCAAAGCTTTAGCTTGGGCCGCTAAATAGACAAAATCCTCCCCTTCATACAAGCCATCGGAGGTGAGGGTGGGGGAGAGTTCCGCCGATTTACCGTGGGCCCGCCAGTCAAACAAAATTACGCCATAGTTCCGTTCATGGGCCCAGCGTCCCCATTGTCGCAAAAAGCCCTGATCTTCCAGGGATCCGGTGATGCCATAGGTGGCAATTAGTGTTCCCTGGCCCTGGGGAGGAATGGGAGATCGCCACGTTTGTAGGGGCACCGCCCGGGAGCCGGTCATTACTTGGGCAATATATTCAGGTTCCCCGGCCTGGGCTGAGTTTAAACTACGCTGATTGGCCACGAAAGCAGTGTAGATGGTCATGGCCAAGCCCGACGATAAATACCAAGGGGAGGTAAACCGGGGTAACACTTGACGTTTTTCGGACGGAGCCAACAGAGGCGATCGCATAAATTGATTGGAGCTTCAGTGGAATCTAGCTAGCTAGGGAATGGGAATAGCATCAATCTGCAATTTAACCTTTTCATCGGGATAGCTGGCTAAACGGATTGATACACCACGCACCGAATCCGGTAGTGGCCCAAATAATTCAATGGTGCCGTTATACACCTGGCGATCGCCGGGTAAAGTGGGGGGCAAAGAATCGGCAAAGGAGCTCAACAGATTATTATCCTGGTCCCTGACTTCCAAAAAACTGTACAGAAACTCCACTTCCTCCGGGCCATTATTCTGCAAACTTACTGCCAACTTGAGGCGACGGCGATCGTGGACAACATTTTCTACCCGCATCAATACCCCTTGATTTTCGCCGCTCACTGGGGGATTGGGCGCATCAGCATCTAAGACTTTTTTTCCGTATCCGTCTCCGCCTGGTCAGCATTAGTGGAGTTAGCTTCCCCCTTAGGCATTTTCTGTTGTTTTTTGATATATCCCCTAGTTTCCTTCGCCACCTGTTGAATATTCACTGGCTTGAACTTCGCACCGGAATCTGACTCATCTTTGGCCTTTTCCCCATCCGTGGGCGGGATCACAAACTGCTCCATGGGGTTACTGGGCGGTTGCACAACCCCCTCCAGAGCCGCATCCCCCAATTTATAGCTAATAAAGGCCGTGCCCCCCATACAAGCCACTACCGCTAGGAATAGGGCTAGGGGACTGAAGACAAAATCACCAAAATTAGATTTAGAGCGATGCTTCGCTTTAGCGACCTTATTAGCCATGGAAAAAGGGAGAAAAACTTAATTAGAACTGGGCAACCCCACCTAGCGGTCCACCGATCCCATGATAATGTCGATGCTACCGAGGATTGCCATAATGTCCGCCACCTTTACCCCCTTAAGGATGTGGGGCAGAATTTGCAGGTTGTTAAAGTCCGCAGAACGGATTTTCCAACGCCAGGGGAACACATCGTCATTACCTTGAATGAAGATGCCCAACTCTCCCTTACCGCTCTCCAAGCGCACGTAATGTTCGCCGGCCGGAATTTTAAAAGTGGGGGCAACTTTTTTGGCAATGTACTGGTATTGGAAATCATTCCACTCCGACTTTTTGCCTTCCTGGAGTCGCTTGGCTTCCAGATTTTCGTAGGGGCCACCGGGCATGGCTTTGAGGGCCTGACGAATGATTTTGACTGATTCCCGCATTTCCCGGATACGCACCAAGTAACGGGCAAAACAATCCCCAGCGGTTTCGTACTGCACTTCCCAATCAAGCTCGTCGTAGCACTCGTAATGGTCCACCTTGCGCAGATCCCATTTCACCCCAGAACCCCGGAGCATGGGGCCAGATAAGCCCCAGTTAATGGCCTCTTCCCTGGTCACAGTGCCCACCCCTTCTACCCGACGACGGAAAATGGGGTTGTTGGTAATTAATTTTTCGTACTCGTCAACCTTGGGCAAAAAGTAGTCACAAAAGTCCTCGCATTTGTCATTCCAACCGTAGGGCAGATCCACTGCAACCCCACCAACGCGGAAATAATTATTGTTGATCAACCGCATACCAGAAGCGGCTTCCCACAGGTCATAAATCATTTCCCGTTCCCGGAAAATATAAAAGAAGGGAGTTTGGGCGCCCACATCCGCCATAAAGGGGCCAAGCCAGAGTAAATGGTTGGCGATGCGGTTCAGTTCCAGCATGATCACCCGGATATACTGGGCCCGCTTGGGCACTTCAATATCGGCTAGCTTTTCCGGAGCATTGACAGTGATGGCTTCGTTGAACATACCGGCGGCGTAGTCCCAACGGCTAACGTAGGGAACGTACATAATATTGGTACGACTTTCAGCAATTTTTTCCATGCCTCGGTGTAAATAACCAATCACTGGTTCACAGTCCACCACGTCTTCGCCATCTAGGGTCACAATCAGGCGTAACACCCCGTGCATAGATGGGTGATGGGGGCCCATGTTGAGCACCATTGGTTCGGTTCTGGTTTCAATCTTGGTCATACCCGGTAAACTGCGATCGGCAGGGATGTGGTGTGGTTGAACGAGAAGATCTCTTTAGCAAATGATATGGCATGGCCCTTGGGGAGGCAAGGCATTACTAGCGGATTGATCCCCGGCGGCCGTTTGGGGGAAACCGGCCTACAATATTCAAAGTTTTGTTGTTTTGCTTCCAATGTGCTGGAGCGGGGTGTGGTTTGAAAAATTTTTCCGGTGGCATGAAAAAAATAACTGCCTTTCCCTTCCCTTTATTCAAATTTCTTAAGTCTTCTAAAAGTTTTTCTTTTCAGGCGATCGCCGGCCGTTGGCGGATTTCTCGTAAATGGGGGTTGATGCTGATTCCCCTCGCTTCCATTGGCAGTATTCCCCTGTTATTGGCCTGGAGTGGCTATGGTGAAGACTCCAGTGCTATCGCCAATGGCAAAACAGATAATGGCACCGAAGTAAGGGCCGACATGGCTGGCGAAGAACTAATTAAGACGTTACCACCCCTGAGTCAAATTCCTGCCCCTCCCCAGGATTCCGCTTCAGGCTTGAAAAGTCCCCGCCCCATTACAGCTGCAAACTTGGCGAAAAGCTCTCCAGGGACAGCCGCCGGGGTAACAGATAATGCCCCCAATGCCACTGTGGAGTCCGGTAACAGCAATAATTCCTCCGTTCAAAATAGCACTCCATCCC
>NZ_JADEWJ010000317.1:0-3993 GCF_015207725.1 Synechocystis sp. LEGE 06083 | reverse complement strand
TGGGCAATTTATCGGTACCATTGCCAAAATTTGTGGTGGCGGTGGCGGCGGTCGTCCTAATCTGGCCCAGGCCGGGGGAAGGGATCCGAGTAAGTTGCCGGAAGCCTTGGCCACGGCGGAACAAACCCTGTTGGCTGAACTAGAGTAGAGGTTTGAGTCTTCTTTGGGTAGGTAACTCTGACCTTAGCTTAAGTGGGTCGGAGTAGTTCGTAACCATCAATTCACCATCAAGGCCCCAGAGCGGTAATGGTCCACTACTAAATTAAAAAATTCCGCCACGGGGGGCATTTGCAGGCGATCCACCGTGGTCACCACCGACACCTGTCGTCGAAAATCTTGGCGATCGCCAGACTCTGGGCAAAATAAATAGCGCACGGAAAAACTGGGATTGTCAATCACCGGCTTGACCAAAGATTGGGGCATCAAGGCAATCATTTCGCTCCCCTGTACTACCCCATAAAAGGCTTCGGGAATATTTAGTTCCAAACTAACGTTGAGGGGAATTTCCCGGCGACTAAATTCATCTTCCACCAGCCGTCGCATTCGGTAACCGTCCTTAAAAATCACCTGGGGATAGGGTCCCAAATCTTTCCAAGTGATGAATTTTTTTGCTGCTAGGGGATGGTCTCCCGCCATCAAAATACAAATTTGCTCCTCATAGAGGGGTTTAATGGCCAACTCCTTAGTATTAGTTAAACTGCGATGGCTCATGATAATGGCCACATCCACCAAACCATCTTGTAAAACTTTCAAAGCTCGGTCACTTCCCAGGGCCGTCACCCGCAGTTGAATATGGGGATGCCCTAAGCAAAATTTGGGTAATAAACTAGGCAAGGAAGAGACACAAACTGAGTGGATAGCTGCCACACATAATTCCGTTTGTTTACCTTGAAAAAGGCTACTAATTTCCTCGCTAGCCACATCCCATTCTTGACAAATTTTCCTCGCCCGCCGTAGAAATAATTCCCCCGCCACCGTTAGTTTTGCCTGGGCTCCCCGGTGGAATAGTTGGCATTTGAGGGCAGATTCCAAACCCTGGATCTGCCTACTAATGGTAGATTGGGTTACTTCCGATTGTAATGCCGCCTGTTGAAAACTGCCTAGTTCTGCAACTTTTAAAAAAGCCTGTAACTGTTCTAGTCGCATAGGTTAGTTTTCGGGAGAAAATTGGCACAATAAACTATTTCTAGCTATAGCATTGTCCATTGCTCAAAAATGTTATTGATGCACTTTTCTTGGGGCCATATAATGGTGCACAAAAAAACGGGAGGACAGATTTTCATCCATCTTCCCGGTTAATTTCTGAGGAGTTTTTCAGCGTTTTAAGGTGAAAAGAACCTATCTATCTGGTGAAAAATTTTCTCCCGTGGCCCAGTCTTCAAACTGGTGAGAAAAATCTTTTTCCAGAATTATCTAGGCAGACTTTATCGGTCGTCCAAAGCGGCAATGCCGGGCAGAACCTTACCTTCTAGTAATTCCAGGCTAGCACCACCACCAGTGGAAATGTGGCTCATTTTTTCGGCCACTCCTACTTTTTCTACTGCAGCGACCGAATCCCCACCACCAATAATGGTAACGGTACCGCTGGCGGTTAATTCGGCCAAGCTCCTGGCGATCGCCTCGGTGCCTGCGGCAAATTTGTCAAATTCAAATACCCCCATGGGGCCGTTCCAGATGACGGTGCCACAGCCCGCCAGGGCATCCTGGAAGGTTTTGACGGAATCAGGACCAATATCTAGACCCATCCAGCCATCGGGAATAGCGTTGACACTAACAGTTTGGGTGTTGGCATCGGGGGCAAAATTGTCGGCCACCACCACGTCAGTGGGTAGGAGGAACTCTACTCCTTTTTCTTTGGCTTTAGCCATGAGGGACTTAGCTAGCTCCAATTTATCCTCTTCCACCAGGGATTTGCCGGTGCTTAAACCCTGGGCTTTGTAGAAGGTGAAAATCATGCCGCCGCCGATAATCAGCTTGTCGCACTTATCCAGCAGCGTTTCGATGACGCCAATTTTGCTAGATACTTTAGAACCACCGACGATCGCCACCAGGGGACGTTTGGGGGCTTCGATGGCTCCTTGCAGGAACTGTAATTCTTTTTCGATTAGGTAGCCAGCAACGTTAGGGCTGAGGAAATGGGTTACCCCTTCGGTGGAGGCGTGGGCCCGGTGGGCAGTGCCAAAGGCATCGTTAACATAAAGGTCAGCGTTGGCCGCTAAGGCTTTGGCAAATTCGGCATCGTTACCTTCTTCTCCGGCATGGAAACGGAGATTTTCTAACAGGGCCACACCGCCATTGGGCAGGCTAGCAATCTTGGCCGTAACTTCAGCGCCAATGCAATCGTCGCATTTAACCACCGGTT
This sequence comes from Synechocystis sp. LEGE 06083, assembly GCF_015207725.1. Classification (NCBI taxonomy): domain Bacteria; kingdom Bacillati; phylum Cyanobacteriota; class Cyanophyceae; order Synechococcales; family Merismopediaceae; genus Synechocystis; species Synechocystis sp. LEGE 06083. Next base: position 1,631 of record NZ_JADEWJ010000317.1, on the reverse strand, counting down.
GTCCCAATAGTTCTGCTAGGCGATCGCCAACGGGGGTCAGGCGCATGCTGTCCACCACTTTGCCCTTGGGACGGCCAAAATGACTGCCCAAAATAACTTTGGCGCCTTTGCTCAACAGGTCTTTGATGGTGGGTAAGGCCGCCCGAATCCTGGTGTCGTCGGTAATGCTGCCGTTATCTAGGGGCACGTTAAAATCCACCCGGACAAAAACCCGTTTGCCTGCGAGGTCTGCCTCCGTTAAATTGGCGATCGATTGCTTGGACAAAACCTTTTCCTCCTAAATGTCAAATAAACTTAACAAAATTAAACCAGTCAATGTTACCGTCGACAATGGAAAGCCCCAAAATGACCTCCGAAAATAGCATTCTGACCATCTTGCAACGGGACTATGCCAATTTTCCCTGGCAACAGACCCTGAGCATCTATGATGCCGACGTTTATTTTCAAGATCCCTTGACCCAGTTTCGGGGCCTGGCCCGGTACGAAAAAATGATCCAATTCCTGGCCCGTTGGTTTCAGTCGATCGACCTACAACTCCATGACATTGCCCGGGTAGACCGAGAAATTACCACCCGTTGGACCTTGAGTTGGACTTCCCCCCTGCCCTGGAAGCCGAGAATTGCCATCAGCGGCCGCAGTGAGTTGACCCTGAACGAAGTTGAGTTAATTATTTCTCACATTGATTATTGGGAGTGTTCCCCCTGGAATGTGGTGAAACAACATTTTCAACGATAGGCTGTCATTCCTGTCCCGGTGAGGGCTTGTGTCGAATTGGCGATGGTTGGAAAAATCAATTTTAAGATCAACATTGAATCAGAATTGACCGAGAAAGCCTCAATGTATTCTTGTCTTTTCATGATTGACTTTAGAATGACGTCGCGGCCACAATCGCTGATTCAAAGCTAAACTAGCCTAGGCAAATAACGGTAAAGTAAGGCTCCTCGATAAAAGCCTAAATCTTTGGAAATTAGTTTCAAACCATTGTTTTTTGGGTATTCCCGAATAATTTCAACAGCAGCTCCCTCTGTGCTAATACAGCAAATTCGCCGTAAGCATTGATCATTGAGCACTTCATCCATTGGCCCGGATCAGGGCTTGAACGGGGCCGACACAAAAGTCAGAAATCCATGCAAAACTGGAGACAACCCAACTAACTACCATGGTTGGTAAGTTGTTTTTTCCTCTCCCCACCATGCCTGCCAAAGACGTTCAAATCTGCCCGATCGCCGTTGACACCACTGTGTTTCGCTCCCGCACTTGGGACAGGTTGAAGTTTGAAATTGAGTATGGCCTGCAAAGGGGCACCACGGCCAACAGTTACTTGATCAGTGCTGATAAGACCGCCCTCTTTGACCCGCCGGGGGAGTCCTTCACTGATAATTTTGTCGGTACATTAATCCAACGACTAGACCTGAACATCCTGGATTACGTCATTTTGGGCCACGTTAACGCCAACCGGAGCCATACCCTGAAGCTGTTATTAAGCTTGGCTCCCCAGGCAACGATTATTTGCTCTAACCCCGCTGCCCAAAATTTAGAAAAATTACTGGCGGATGGAGACGTTAATAATCCCATTCAAGTGATGAAAGGCAACGATCGCCTGGATTTAGGGCGGGGCCACGAGTTGAGCT
>NZ_JADEWJ010000316.1:0-4003 GCF_015207725.1 Synechocystis sp. LEGE 06083 | reverse complement strand
GATATACACATCAATCTTGTGAAAACGCCATGCAGGGAACCCTGAACGAAATTGATCTCCGGAGTATCCTGCGGCTCATTGCATTGGGCCAGCGGACGGGAGAACTTTTCGTTGAGGTTCATCCCCATCAGGGTCGTGGTCGGATTTTGCCCGACAAAGTAGGCTACTGGTTTCTCTTTTTTGTGGACGGCAAGTTGGTCTATGCCGCTGACCAAGACTGTGGCCAGTTGCTCCGCCTCCAAGACTATCTCCGCCACCATGACATTGCTATTCCCCTGGGGGAAATGGAACTAGAAAGCCTGGCCCTGAACCACATTCCTGAATACGCCTGTTTGTGGCAATTACTTTCCAAAAATATTCTTACCCCCGCCCAAGCCCACCGCATTGTTTTGGGCATGGTGCAGGAGGTGTTGTTTGATGTGCTGAGTTTACGCCAGGGAAATTTTGTCTTCGCCTTAGGTTCCGCCCTAGAGCCCGCCCTCACTTCCTTTCCCGTCACTCCCCTATTGGCCCAGGCGGGGCAACAAATCCAAGCTTGGAAGCAGTTATATCTCCGCATCCAGTCCCCCGACCAACCAGTGGCGATCGCCAAGGATCCGGCATTAACCAACAAAATACCGTCCAAATTTGCCCAGCATTTCCGTAGTTGGACCGATGGGGCCATCCCCCTACGGCAGATCTCCCGCTACCTACAAAAAAATCTGCCCGCCATTGCCCATGGCCTCTACCCCTACATCGAATCGGGGGCGATCGAAATATTTCCAGCCCATGAATCCCACAGTGAGACGGATCCAGCCTGGGAAACCTTGACAGACCACACCATTCATAAAGTTGTTTGCCTTGACGACGACTATGCCATCGGTAAACAAATTGAACTTTTTTTGACCAGTCAAAACCCAAACTGTGAAGTAGTGGTGCTCCAAGATCCCCTGCAGGCCATGACCACCCTATTGACTCTGCAACCCGACTTGATCCTCTGCGACATCACCATGCCCCACCTAGATGGCTATGAAATCTGTCGCATGATCCGCCATTCCCAGCGTCTACGGACCACTCCGATCATTATGCTCACCGGCAAGGAAGCCTACCTCGACCGACTCCTAGCCCGGATGGCCGGGGCCACAGACTATCTGACTAAGCCCTTTACCCAACAAGAACTAATTTCATTAGTTGAATCCTACTGTAAAAAATCATGAGCCGTTGACCATTGTCCCCAGTCCCTATCCCCATCCCCTGTTACACCACCGACAATTTTGCGGTAAATTGTCAACACCAATGGGCTCCCCAGCAAAAAATAATACTGACTGAATTGTTAAGGGAGCGACTATGATGGAAAATAAACCAGGCAGGATTCGCCAATTTGCTTCGGATCCAGGTTTGCAATGCCAAGCAGAAAGGACTTTTATGAACGCAGTTTTGCTGGTTGAAGACAGCTCTAGTCAGCGCGAGATGATATCTGGCATCCTCAAAGACCATGGCTGGCAGGTCACCATCGCCTGTGATGGGGTAGAGGCCTTAGAAAAATTGCAGAGTTTCAGTCCGGACCTGGTGGTGCTGGATATTGTTATGCCCCGCATGAACGGCTATGAGGTTTGTCGGCGCATCAAATCCGATCCGAAAACAAAAAATGTGCCGGTGATTATGTGTTCCTCTAAGGGGGAGGAATTTGATCGTTTTTGGGGCATGCGCCAGGGGGCCGACGCCTATATCGCCAAACCCTTTCAGCCGATGGAATTGGTGGGCACCATTAAACAACTCCTGCGCAATTAATTGTGGGGATTTTATGAGACTTGGGTTATGGTTGTTCAGGGTCTTAGGTAGGGAAATCTATGGTTAGTTCTAATCCCGCTGATATTTTCATTGATGGCAAGCAGGAATTGGATCCGGCGTTTCAGGAACTGCAGGCCCTGGAAGGGGAGCTTCATCTCAGGTTTTATTTGCCCTCCCGGGAAGAATTTGCCCTGCCAGCGGTTTCCATTCGGGAAGTGATGCAACAGGAACCAGACCGCATTACCCCCATCCCCAACGCTTCGCCCCTATTGTTAGGAACTATTAACCTCCGGGGTCAGGTCATTTGGGTAGCAGACCTGGGTCGTTTTCTGGGGAATAATGTCAATCTCAACACTGACCGGGCGGAAATTCCCGTCATTGCGGTGGAAGATCAAGAAACACTTTTGGGTTTGGCGATCGACTCCCTCGGTAATATGGAATGGTTGGATACGGACAATCTTCAGCCGGCCAACGATGTGCCGGATCATATTGCCCCCTACGTCCAGGGAGAGTGGCAGATTCCCGCTGACGGTGCCCCGTCTTCTCCCCCCCAAATTTTGCGCCTTCTAGACCATGTGGCGCTACTCCGATCCGCCCGCTGGGCAACTTGATATATCCGGCTGAGGCAATCAATTTTATTCACCTTGGCCCACCTAAAATCCGACTGAGGAAACCGGCAAAATGGCAACAGAAACCAATTTTTCGCAGCTTTATGGGTTGGCCTACGCCGCCTATGGACAGGGGAATTATCAAGAAGCTTCTTCCCACATTGAACAATTGGCCGCTGATTTTCCTGAAGATCCCAATGTGCTATTGCTCCGGGGACACATCTATGTCGGCCTGGAACAATACGCCCTAGCCCACCAAGCTTATCAGGGGGTAATCCGGCTTTCCGATCGCCAGGATTTAATCGACTGTGCTAACCAGGCCCTGGGGCAAATCAAAGAGGAGGGGCCGGGGGGCAATGGAGCGAAGGACTCCTTTGGCCAGGATTGGCAAAGTGAGGTTGATTCCGTTGATCGTTCCATGGCCTGGGAAACGGGAATATTCACCGAGGAGGATTTTGGTGAGCCCACCTTGGGTAGTGTACCTACCCCCACCAATCCTGGCATGGATCATCCCTTTGGCCGTAGCTCTGGATCCGGTTCTTTTAGCACCAGTGGGGCCAGGAGTTACGAAATTGAAAACCTAGATTGGAGTCCGGAAGCTTTTACCGATGACCTGGACTCGGACGATGAACAGACCATGATGCCCCAAACCGGTGAATCTACCTTTGTGGTGCCACCGGCTTTCGGTGAAGGGATAGCGGATTTTGCTGATTTGGCGGCGGATGTCTCGGCGGCGGGCATTGGCGGGACAGAGGGCACCGAACATCCCCAATATCAAGCTTGGGATGGGGGCGACTGGAGTGAAGCCCTAGGTTTAGACGATCCTGAAGCCTTGGCTGCGGCCCCTACCCCCACCTCTGGCAATTATGGCGCTGGCAACAACTTACCGAGCTTTGATGCGTTTGAGGAAGGGGTTGACGATGAGTTGTCCGATTTTAACCTGACGGACATTGCCCCAGAGTTGCCCGATTCTTCCCTCTTTACCCAAACCACCGGTCTGGATATGAGCCCTGTGGACCGGGTCGATGACACCCAAGGCGGTGATGCAGTGGCCCATGGAGGTAATGCCCCCCCACCGGGCATGGCCACTTGGTTAAAACCAGAGGGGGCCGCCACCGGGGATTTATCCAGCGCCACTAGTCCCTTTAATGACCGCCCCACCAGCGAAGTAGATGCGGGTTTTCTCGGTTGGTTCACCAATGCTTCCCTGTTTAAAAAGCAAATTTACATGGCGATCGCCTCCGGTGTATTTTCCGGGTTCGTTGTGTTGGTATTGGGTAGCATAGTGGGGCTGGGGGGAGCACCTCAAAATGTGCCGGCTCCTCCAGGGGAAACCACCACCGAAGCTCCTGCGGAAGGAGCTCCCGCAGAGGGCCAGGCCCCAGAGAAAGAACCGGGTAAAGCTTCCCTCCTCAACCTCGCCCTCCTCACAGCCATCGCCACGGCGATCGGGGTCTTTTTGATCAATCGACTCCTGATGCAACAGATTAAGAGCATTATTGACGACCTGCAAAATCAGTTTGAATCCATCTACGAAGGAAATTTCAATGTCCGGGCCAAGGTGCGATCCGAGGACGAATTGGGGGCTTTGACCCAGCGGTTCAACTACATTTCCCAGGTTATTC
>NZ_JADEWJ010000315.1:0-4007 GCF_015207725.1 Synechocystis sp. LEGE 06083 | reverse complement strand
GCCACAAACCACCAATTTGGAACCAGCGGGTCAGGTTACCTTGGGCTTCCGGTCCCCAGAGGAACAGGAGGGAATGGCCGAAGGCATCGGCGGGGGAAGAGACCGCCACGGTCAGGAAGTTAGCTCCTTCTAGGTAGGAACTGGCTAGACCGTGGGTGTACCAGGAAGTAACGAAGGTGGTGCCGGTGAGCCATCCCCCCAGGGCCATGAAGGCACAGGGGAAGAGCAGTAAACCAGACCAACCAATAAATACGAAACGATCACGCTTTAGCCAATCGTCGAGGACATCAAACCATCCTCTTTCGACTGGGGCGCGTCCGACTGCAATAGTCATAAATGCAAATCCTCTTGCGTAGCTAGCATCAAAGGCAAGAATTTCTAAAGTAGGCTTTTGTAATTTGGGTTATGCCATTTAGACTCCATTCTCTAATAAGACGAGACGATTGGAAACTACACCGCTAGGGTAGAGCGGTTGGCCAAAACCCAAATGTGGCCTGTCGGTGGAACAATATTTGTTCTCCTGATGCCATTTTCTTATGGGTAGCAAGCCGGGCCACAGGGGCCAAACCTGCACTGATGTTGGCGTTCCTTGCCGAAACGCATCTACATATTATTAGCAAATATTTTACATTCTGACATATTCATTCTCATAATCACCGATCGCCAGGGGTCTAGGATTCCGGGGCTTGGCCGGCAATATTGATGCGATGACTGAGGCTAGTGAGGGTTTGACTGGTCTCCCAGTCTTTTTGCTGTAGTTGGGTGATTTTGTCGCAACTGTACATGACGGTGGTGTGGTCCTTACCGCCAAAGGCTTCCCCAATGCGGGGCAAACTCAAGTCCGTGTGCTGACGCATCAAATACATCCCCACTTGACGAGCCAGGCTAACTTCCCGGCGGCGGGAGTTGCTGAGTAGTTCTTCGACCTTTAACTGATAGTGCTGGGCCACGATGCTGATGATGGTCTCCGGGGCGGCGGCCACCTTTTCCACTGGGGGATTGAGCACCGGCGCAATATTTTCCACTGTCATGGCCACACTCGATAAGGACGTATAGGCGATCGCCCGGATTAGGGCTCCTTCCAGTTCCCGGATATTGGAAGTGTAATGGGAGGCAATGTACTCAATAACCTCCTTGGGTAGACGAATCCTGTCGTACTCAGCTTTTTTTTGCAGAATGGCCATGCGGGTTTCCAAATCTGGCACTTGGATATCAGCGATTAAACCCATGGAAAAACGGGAAATGAGCCGGTCCTGTAAGCCAGGAATCCTTTGGGGGGCCCGATCGGAGGCCACTACCACCTGTTTGCCCGCTTCGTGGAGGCTGTTGAAGGTGTGGAAAAATTCCTCTTGGGTGTACTCTTTACCCTTAATAAATTGGATATCGTCAATGAGCAGAAAGTCGGCACTGCGGTAATATGCCCGAAAATCCTCCATATTGTCCTGGCGGATGGCGGTGATCAGGTCGTTGGTGAATCGCTCTGTGGAAACGTAATAAACTTTGGCATTGGGATACATTTCCAGTCGGTAATGGGCGATCGCCTGCATGAGATGGGTTTTTCCCAGACCAACGCCACCACAGAGGAAGAGGGGATTAAATTCCCGCCCGGGGGATTCCGCCACTGCCAGGGAAGCGGCATGGGCCATGCGATTGGTGGGTCCCACCACAAAACGGGAAAAGGTATATTTGGCATTGAGGGCAGTGGAATTTTTGGCCGTAGCCTCCACCTTCAGGGGGGACTGGCGAGGAGTTAAGCTGTGGGGCTCTAGGCCGTCGGTGGTTAACTCCACAGTGATTTCCTGCCCAGTTAAGTCCGTCAGCACCTCCATCAGCAGTGGGCCATAGCATTTTTGCAAATGATTGAGGACAAAGCCGTTTTCCACCTGAATTGTGGCCACCCCGTCCCCCAAGGAGGTCAGGACTGATGTCTTGATCCAAGTGTCAAAAGCCGGTTTGGTTAACTGGGTTGCCAGGATGGCCAGGGCCTGTTGCCAAAGATTTTCGCAGGAGACCATTAAAGATACACGTAGTTAAGGAAAAGCCTATTGGCAAACTCGAACCGCCTAAAGCGACTGGAACATAATCGCTAAAAAAGCAAACGTTCCTACCACCACCAAAGCGATCGCCACCACAAAACTAATGGACAGGCGGGACTGGTAAGTGAAGCGTCCCCGGTCAATGTGCTTCAAATCTTGACGGTGATTGATGGCCGCCGCCAGTAGGGCCAGGGTGCCAATGATAATAAAGGATAAACCCAAAGTCCGGGATAAATGAAAACCATTTCTGCCTCCCGGAAACGCGCCGTGGATGGCGGCGACAATGCGGTCAATGCCCACGCCAAAACTAATCAAGGAAAGACTGGTGCGAATCCAAGCCATTAAGGTTCGTTCGGCGGCGGCCCGGTTCCGTTCCTTGGCCAATTCATTGGCTAAATTATAGGGTTCTGGCGGCGGCGGATAGTTATCCATACATTCTGCTAGCAGGTAACTTTGCAGTTCATCATGGCCATGGGCGCTAAAACCCCTCCTCAAAGCCCAACCCACGGAACTTTGACGGCTATAACCAAGGATTTGTCCGAGGGCTAAGGGGGCAATAACTGTGGGAAACTGGGGAAAACCGGGACCCTAGCCGGTGTTTAACCTTGCCCTCTAACATTTAACCATGGTCAACCCCGTCACTTTGCCCCAAACCTTTTTGCTACTTGGCTCCGGGGAACTGGGTAAGGAATTTACCATTGCCGCCCAAAGATTGGGTAATCGAGTAATTGCGGTGGACCGTTATCCTGATGCTCCGGCCATGCAGGTGGCCCAGGTTTCAGAAGTCATTTCCATGTTGGATGGAGATGCCCTGGCAGCAGTGGTAAAAAAATATCAGCCGGATTGGATTGTGCCGGAGGTGGAAGCGATCCGCACAGAAAAATTATTGGAGTTAGAAGCCCAGGGTTATCGGGTCATTCCCACGGCCCAAGCCACCAATCTCACCATGAACCGGGACCGGATTCGGGAGCTGGCTGCCCAACAATTGGGGGTGCGCACTGCCCGTTACGACTACGCCACCAGTCTGGCCGAGTTGGAGCAAGTTAGCCAAACCATCGGTTTTCCCAACGTGGTTAAGCCGGTGATGTCTTCCTCTGGTAAGGGTCAATCGGTGGTTAATAGTAGTGAAGAGGTGACCCAGGCTTGGCAAGCGGCGATCGCCGGAGCGAGGGGGGATCAAACCAAAGTGATTGTGGAGGAGTTCATTCCCTTCGAGTTGGAAATTACTTTGCTGACCATCCGCCAATGGCAGGGGGAAACCCTCTTTTGTGATCCCATTGGCCACCGGCAAGAACGGGGAGATTATCAAGAATCGTGGCAACCGGCCCCTTTAAACCCAGGGCAGTTAGCCCAGGCCCAGGCGATCGCCAAAACAGTCACCGATGCTTTGGGGGGAGCGGGCATTTTTGGGGTGGAATTTTTCATTACCCCGGAGGAAGTGATTTTTTCCGAATTATCTCCCCGGCCCCATGACACCGGTATGGTTACCCTAATTTCCCAAAATTTGAACGAATTTGAGTTACATTTGCGGGCTATTTTAGGTTTACCCATTCCCCACATCCAACAAACGGGCCCCGCCGCCAGTGCGGTTATTCTGGCCCCTGAAGCTGGGGAAAATCTTAGTTACAGTGGAGTCGCAGAAGCCTTGGCCGAAGCCCATACGGATTTGCGGTTATTTGGTAAACCCAATGCTCGACCCCATCGTCGTCTGGGGGTAGCCCTAGCCCGGGGGGAATCCGTTGATCAAGCCCGACGTTTAGCCCAAGCCGTAGCCGAAAAGGTAATTGTGCAAACGGAATAATTGGCAAACAAAAACTTCCCAGGGGATAAATTGACTAGGGAAGTTCACAGAAGTCTAGGTTTTGGCGACTTGGTTCCATTCTCGAAACCCTCTGACTCTGAAGGTATTCCAGGGTTAGAGAATCGGAGGAATGCAACGACAGGTTAAGTTGAGTACGATTAGATTAACTG
>NZ_JADEWJ010000314.1:0-4042 GCF_015207725.1 Synechocystis sp. LEGE 06083 | reverse complement strand
GCATTATGCTGAACAATATGTTGGGGGAAGAAGACCTCAATCCCCAGGGATTTTACCAATGGCAACCGGGGCAACGTTTATCATCAATGATGGCCCCCACTATCCTTTTGGATCAGGAACAACCCCAGTTAGTTTTGGGGTCAGGGGGATCAAATCGTATTCGCAGTGCCATTTTGCAGGTGGTCTGCCATCACCTGGATTACCAATTACCGTTAACTAAAGCGGTGGGGCAGGGACGTATCCATTGGGAAGCCCACAAATTGGATTTGGAGCCAACCCCTGTGGCTGACATTCTGGCCCAACTGCAATTTGACGATGATACCGAGAGTACCCTCTGGACAGAACAAAATATGTTTTTTGGGGGAGTCCATGGGGTTGCCATCACTAGCGCTGGGACCCTGGAAGGGGTTGGGGATCCCCGGCGATCGGGGGCCGTAGCCTACAGTGTCGAATAACATTGGTTACAATTCTTAGGGCAATGCGGTAAGTTATTTAGCGAACAGCGTTTCCCCCTTTTGCGATTACGGCTGAGTTGTCTGGTCACATTCCCAATGAAATCAATCCATCCGCTCAAATTTTGGTCTTCTTCCACTCTGTTGTTGCTACTCAGCACCAGCGTCGGTGTCTTTTTGCCCGGCTTCAGTGGCGGCCAGGGGACGATCGTCGTGGCCCAAAGTCCTACTATTACTCCCGCTGAGACCCCCCTCCCATCTGTGGAGACAGGAACGGAGAGTAGCGCCAATGGGTTCGCTTTGCCTGAGTTACCCCCCGCCATGCCCGATGAGCGTTTGAATCCTTCTGGTAATCCCCTCATGTTTCCCACCAAACCCGACGAGGTGGATACCACGGTACGGCAGGCCATTACCTTGGACGAAGCTATTGCTTTGGCCCTTAGGAACAATGAACAGCTACAGGAGGCCAAGCTATCCCTGGAGCAACAAGAGGCTGGTTTAATGGCTGCCCGGGCGGCCCTCTACCCCAATTTAGATACAGATTTCACCTTTAGTCGGGATAGTAGTGCGGCGGCCGAAGCCAACAATGCCCTCATTGCCAACCAGGATCAAACCACCACCATCACCCCAGAATTACGCCCGGAAACCAGCACCAATGCGGTGGGTAATATTAACTTGACCTACAGTATCTATGCCGGTGGGGAAAGGAGTGCCCAAATTGCTAAGGCGGAGCAGTTGGTGCAAAACAGTCGCCTTCAAGTGGAAGTGGTGGCGGAACAAACCCGCTTTGAAGCTACGGATCGTTACTATGCTCTCCAAGGGGCCGATGCTCAGGTGGCGATCGCCCAGGCTTCCGTGGAGGATGCTTCCCAGAGTTTACGGGATGCCCGCCTTCTGGAACAGGCTGGTTTAGGGACTCGTTTTGATGTGTTACGGGCGGAAGGGGATTTGGCCACTGCTAATGAAGCTTTAACCAGATCGATCGCTGATCAACGCAATGCCCGCCGCCGCCTGGCCCAACTGCTGAGTGTGGGGCAACGGGTGGAATTAACCGCTGCTGATGAAATTGTGGAAGCGGGGGATTGGAACTTACCCCTCGATGAAAGCATTGTGCAAGCTTACAAAAATCGAGCTGAATTAGAACAGCAATTAGTGCAAATTGAGGTGAGTGAACAGGACCGCTACATTGCCCTGGCGGCAATGAAACCCAGGGTGGATTTTCTGGCTAATTACACCTACCAAAACAATTTCGATAGCAGTGCCGGGTTAGTGGATGGTTATTCCTTTGCCGCCCGGGTACGCTGGAACTTTTTTGACGGGGGAAGAGCATTGGCTGAAGCCCGCCGGGCCGATCGCCAAATGGACATTGCCAAAACCACCTTTGCTGAACAGAGAAATCAAATTCGCTTGGAGGTAGAGGAATCCTACTACACCCTAATCTCCAATAAAGAAAATATTGGTAGTACCCGCACCAACGTCATTCGTTTTGAAGAAGCTCTCCGTTTAGCCCGATTGCGTTTCCAGGCTGGGGTGGGGACCCAAACCGATGTTATTAATGCCCAACGTGATCTGGCCAACGCCCGGGGACGGTTCCTGCAGGCAATTATTGGCTATAACCAGTCCTTGAACCAACTCCAGCGTTCCATTAGTAATTTGCCCAACAACCATCTCTTTGATATTCAACCCTAGAGGGTATCTGCGAAATCCCAATTTGCCTCTTAATTCTGCACAGCCAAACCCCCCAATGGTGGCAGATTTTTCCCATGTGACAGTCCAGGGGCATCATCTAAACCGGCCCTTTTTCCCAACCTAATTTTCCCTATGGCCACCGACTTTGCTGAGCTAACACTGCAACAAGCGTTTGTTTTTGGCGTACCGGTACATCTGTGCAATGACTATGGCCATTGGCTGGAAAATTGTCTTGCCCTTGGTCAAGGGGCCCACGTGGTTACCCTCAACTCGGAAATGGTGATGCTGGCCGAAAAAGAAGCGGCGGTGCAGCGAGTTATCCAGCGGGCGGAACTGGTTATTCCCGACGGGGCTGGGGTAACCATTTATTTGAAACTGGAAGGCATCGAGCAAAACCGTTGCCCTGGCATTGAACTGGCGGAAGCGATGGTGCGTCACATTGGCCGGAGTAAGAGGAATCAGGCGATCGCCTTTTATGGAGGGGCACCGGGCATTGCTGAGCTGGCGGCCCAACGTTGGCAAGGGGAATATCCAGGGTTGAAAATTTTGGCAAACCATGGCTTTTTAACTGAAGCGGAGCAGAAAGCTTGGCAACAAACCCTGGCCCAGGAGCAGCCCTGTCTAATTTTGGTCGGTTTGGGCGTTCCTCGGCAGGAGTATTGGATTCGGGACCACCGCCACCTTTGTCCCCAAGGGATTTGGATTGGGGTAGGGGGAAGTTTTGATGTGTGGTCTGGTACTAAGGAAAGGGCACCGGAATTTTTCTGTCGCTATAACCTGGAGTGGTTTTATCGGCTCTACCAAGAACCCTGGCGCTGGCGGCGGATGTTGGCCCTGCCTAAATTTTTCTTCCGCACCCTCATCCATCGGTGATGTTTTAACCATAAATTTTGCTCCGGGGACGAAAAGGGGGAGAAATTGTGGATAAAGGTTACGCCTGGGGGAAATTGGGTTACATTTATTAGGTATCGCCGTCTAGATTGGTGTTGACTGGCAGGCGATCGCCCACACCTCCGGTTACGCTGACGAAATATTAAATTTTATTAACTTTTGCGGCTTATTTTCCAGTCCGTTGGTCATTTTGGTTGAGGAGTGTTCTGTGATGATTAACCGATCGATGAAATCTTGTTTATTAGCGGCCCTAGGGGGATTGCTACTGGGGGGAATGGCCGCTCCGGCGATCGCCAACCCCGTTAGTATTGTCCCTGGTATGGCGGCCCCAGCCCCGGACAAAGAAACGGCCCAAGCCAACTATGACCAGAGTTACCAAGCCTATACAGAGCTTTTGGGGCAGGTCACCAGCATTAACCAGTTTCGGGACGTGTCCCCCAACAATTGGGCCTACGAAGCACTGCGGAATTTAGTCGATAACTACGGTTGTATTGTTGGTTACCCTGATAGAACTTTCCGTGGCGATCGGGCTTTGACCCGCAACGAGTTTGCCGCCGGTTTGAGCGCCTGCCTAACTCAGTTGGAGGCAAGAATGTTGGCCTCCCGGCAACAATTGGGGCAGTTTATGGAAGAAAAAGAAACATCCATCGCCGCTGGGGACACCCTGGAGAATGTTTTCACCCGAGCTTCCTACAATTCCACAGGGCGTTTTTACGACCTCACCAGTATTTCTGGACAAGCTAACAAAATTTTCGGTTGGCGCAGTTGGCCTGGCTCCTACTTTGACAACATGATTGCTGAAGACGCGGCAGTGGTGGAAGCTGTTTACCAAGATGCGTTGGAGCAACAAACCAGGGGCACCGTGATCCATACCAGGGACTTACCAGACCCCTTTAACCAGTCCCTGTTGGAAGATTGGTCTCAATACACCCGCTTTGGGAATCCTCCTCTGCCCCCCACCGCCCCCGGTTTTTAAGGCATTAACGCTCGTTTTCCTCTGAACCTATGTT
>NZ_JADEWJ010000313.1:0-4081 GCF_015207725.1 Synechocystis sp. LEGE 06083 | reverse complement strand
GTGCAGCGGTGGTGCTGGCTCTCTTAGCCGTGGTCACGCTGGTATTAAAAGAAATTTTGGAGCGGCGCACTGGTCACCATAAATCTGTTTAATGCCCCAACAAAACTTTTTCAGTTTAATAATCCCATATTTTTAACAATTATTAGAGGAATTTTCAATGAGTATTACAATTAACAACGTCTCTAAAAAATTTGGTGAATTTACCGCCCTTAAGGATATTAATTTAGAGATTCCCAATGGTAAATTAGTCGCCCTGTTAGGGCCTTCCGGCTCTGGCAAATCAACCCTACTGAGGGCGATCGCCGGTTTAGAACCCCCCGACCAAGGACAAATTATTATTAATGGCCAAGATGCTACCCATGTGGACATTCGTAAACGTAATATTGGCTTTGTCTTCCAGCATTACGCCTTATTTAAACATTTAACCATCCGGCAAAACATTGCTTTTGGCTTAGAAATTCGCAAACATCCCCCAGGGAAAACGAAAGCACGAGTGCAAGAATTACTGGAACTGATTCAACTAGAAGGCCTCGGCAATCGTTATCCTTCCCAACTGTCCGGTGGACAACGGCAACGGGTCGCTTTAGCCAGAGCTTTAGCAGTACAGCCCCAGGTTTTATTACTGGATGAACCCTTTGGAGCCCTAGATGCCAAAGTGAGGAAAGAACTCCGTAGCTGGCTACGCAAATTACATGATGAAGTACACCTCACCAGTGTATTTGTTACTCACGACCAGGAAGAAGCCATGGAAGTAGCGGACGAAATTGTGGTGATGAGTAACGGCAAAATTGAGCAAGTTGGCACTGCAGAGGAAATTTATGAGCATCCCGCTAGTCCCTTTGTGATGAGTTTCATTGGCGAAGTTAACGTCTTGCCCCGCACTGCGTCCCTATTTAATTCCCACGCCTTTGGGCCCCACCACAGCGAGAATGGACACCAGGACCCGGTGTTTGTGCGACCCCATGATTTTGAGCTTTTAACTGAAGCGGACGACACCACTGTCACTGGTACCATCCAAAGGGTGATTCACCTTGGCTGGGAAGTACAAGTGGAGGTGCTCTTAACTGACAACACCAGGGTACTGGCCTATCTCAACCGAGAACAACGTCAGCAACTCAACCCCAAAGTTGGCCAGCAAGTATTCATTAAGCCCCGGGCCGCTAAGGTTTTTGCTGGAGCCTCTACCACGGCCCCAGCCCAATTTATTTTCGGCACTGGGATTTAATTTTCAATGCAAAAACTTAAGCCCCTGACGGCCTAAATATGTAGTTTTATTGCAGGGGTAAGGGCTCCCTTGACTTGCGTTCACTCGGAAATAATGATAGGTAGGAGAACTAAAATGGCTTGCCCAAGCCCCTTAACTATAAACTGCCGTTGGGAGAACCTTTTAAATGCGAGACGCGGTTACCACTTTAATAAAAAACTATGATTTGACCGGTCGTTATCTAGACCGGAACGCCATGGATGAGCTCAAAGCTTATTTTGAGTCCGGTGCGGCCAGAATTGCCGCCGCCGCCATGGTTAATGCCAATTCCGCCACCATCGTCAAACGGGCCGCCGCCCAATTGTTTGAAGAAATTCCTGAGCTAATCCGTCCCAGTGGTAATGCCTACACCACCCGTCGTTTTTCCGCCTGCCTGCGGGATATGGACTATTACCTGCGCTATGCCAGTTATGCCCTCATTGCCGGGGACAATAACGTGCTGGATGAGCGGGTTCTGCAAGGACTACGGGAAACCTACAATTCCCTGGGAGTACCCATTGGGCCCACGGTGCGGGGCATTCAGATCATGAAGGAAATGATTGAAGCCATGGCGGAGGAAACCAATCTGAGCACCGCAGATTTCATTGCCTCTCCCTTTGACCACATGACCAGGGAACTGAGCGAAGTTTCTGTTTAGCTAGCAATTAGTAAATTATCTGGCCCTTGATTGTCCAATTTTGGGGGGAAATTAATTTTTCTTGCCCCATGGAACAACTTGTTGCCAGAACAGGCAGTGGGGATTGTGATTTCCCGACTGTCTTTTTTTGTGCCTAAACCAGCCTGGGAGATGGTTTGGGAAGCCTGCCAATGACGGCTAATGCCCTCTGAATCTCCTCAATAAAGGGAAATTTCCCCAAGACCTATCTTTATCAAGCCTCTTCCGAGGATTCTCCCTGGTAGTCCACTGGGGTAGCCGATAGGATTAATAACTGACGGAGCTTATCGGTGTCCAAACGAGTAAGCCAATTTTCCCCCGCATCCACTGTCTGTTCCGCCAACTGTTGTTTGTCGACCATCATGGCGTTGATTTTTTCTTCCAAAGTGCCTGTGCAGATAAATTTGTGCACCTGGACGTTGCGGGTTTGGCCAATGCGAAAAGCCCGATCCGTGGCTTGGTTTTCCACTGCTGGATTCCACCACCGGTCCACATGGAACACATGGTTGGCCCTGGTGAGGTTAAGCCCTGTGCCTCCGGCCTTGAGGGAAAGGATAAATAAATGGGGACTGTTGGGGTCCTGCTGGAACCGTTCCACCAGAGCTTGCCGCTGGGCGGCGGGGGTGCCTCCATGGAGATAGAGCACCTCTTGGTTAAAGTGTTTTTCCAGATAGGGTTTGAGCAGATGGCCCCAACTGGCAAATTGGGTGAAAATTAGCGCCCGATCGCCTTCGCTGATCATTTCTTCGAGCATTTCTGCCAAACGGACTAATTTGCCGGACTGGTGCCCATGGGTAATGGCGGGTTTTTTCAAAAATAAATCGGGATGGTTACAGACCTGTTTGAGCTTGGTCAATAGGGTGAGGACTAAACCGTGGCGTTGAATGCCTTCACTGTTGGCGATCGCCGTGAGGGACTCTTCCACCAATTGTTGATATAAATTGGCTTGCTGCTGGGAAAGGTCACAGAAAACGGTCATTTCCTGTTTTTCGGGTAGGTCTTGGATAATGGTTTGGTCTGTTTTCAGGCGTCGCAAAATAAACGGTCGCACCAAATTCCGCAAAATTAGCAGGGACTGGCGATCGCCAAATTTTTCGATGGGGTTGGCAAAGCGCCGTTGGAAAAAGCTTTGGGTGCCCAGGAAACCGGGATTTAAAAATTCCAAAATTGACCAGAGTTCCGTCAGGCGATTTTCCACCGGAGTCCCCGTTAAGGCGATGCGAAAACCCGCTGGCAATTGCCGGGCCGCTTGGGATTGTTTAGCCTGGGGATTTTTAATATTTTGGGCTTCGTCCAGCACCACCCCCTGCCAGTCCACCAATTTCAAACTGCTAAAGTCCCGTTGCAACAAAGCATAACTGGTAAGAACAATTTGCTGGTCCTTGACTTGTTTGACTAAAGGTTGTCCCTTTTTACGGCGATCGCCATGGTGTAAAACCGTATTTAGCTGGGGGGAGAACTTATTAATTTCGTGTTGCCAATTGCTCATTACCGACGTAGGGCAAACGATCAGCACCGGCTTAACTAACATGTCTTCAGCGGCTAAATGGAGCAAAAAAGCCAGTAATTGAGGGGTTTTGCCCAGACCCATATCATCTGCCAAGCAAGCTCCCAGACCCCAGCGCTCCAAAAAGGCTAACCAACCCACACCCCGAGCTTGGTAAGGCCGCAGAGTGCCCTGGAAACCCGGTGGGGTAGCGATAGGTTCCACTCCCTGGGGATTGCGGAGGGTATCAATCAGTTCCTGTAACATGCCCCGAGCGGCAAATTGGGTCACTGGCAACTTAGATACGGTCTGCAAATCGCCAATGCTGAGGCGTAGGGCATCTTCCACCGTTAGGGGAGGGGCGGATTGTTGTTGCTGGAGAATGGCCTTGGCGGCCCGCACGTCCGCTGGTTGCAGGGTAATCCATTCCCCGTCTAGCACCACCAGGGGAGATTTTTGGGCCAGCAAACCTTCAAAGTCTGCATTAGTTAATAAGCGGGCATTGTCCCCAGTGCCCATCATCAATTGCAGGTCATAGTTAATTAAGCTTTGCAGGGTGAGCCGCTGGCCTTTTTGCCGTTGCACTTCCCCCACTACCTTGACCCCCAAGCGTTTAGCGGTGCCGCCCCGTTCTAACCCCGCCGGCAGGATTACCCCCAGTCCCCGGTCCCGCAAC
>NZ_JADEWJ010000029.1:0-21212 GCF_015207725.1 Synechocystis sp. LEGE 06083 | reverse complement strand
CTTCAGAAAAATAAGGAACACAGTAAATTTGCTTTACCCAATGTCCAGAAATTTTTTGAGCAACCATATTTAAGGCTTCCTCTCGGGATAAGTCCCTGACATTAACGCAAAAATCTAAATCTCCAAATTCCTGAATACCGCCATACAAGTTCAGGGAGCGCAAAGATATAATTTGTTGTGCATCAGTCAATAAGCGTGCGATTAGAGAACCGCTTCCATGTTGATTATTAACTTCACAGGAAGTAACAGTGGCCAAGGCTTGAGTAAGGGGTTGAGCCATAGTTTTAGATTGGTCTAGAGCGGGTAAAAAAGTGAAATTGACTCCGTAAGCAACCAGAGATTGATATAGTCTTGGACAAGCCACAGCTAGGGATTGCTGACGAGATTGATCTATTTCTTTCGTGAAACGGCTAAAACTATTTTGTAAAATCTGTAATTGTTCTTGGCTTGGACGAGGGCGATTAAGGGCGGCAATGAGAGTTTCTACGTGCCAGAGATTGGCCGGAGCGCATTGCTTATTTAAATAGCCTTCCCATTCCTCTAAAGCTTCATTGATAACTCCCTGGGGAAGCATATCTAGGGAAAGAAAACGAGGTTCCGTTAGAATATGATCCAAATAAAATGAGAGTTTTTTATCATCGCACCAGCGGACTAAATCAAGCAGACTAAAAATATTATAAGCTTGAATTGTTGGTCGAATAGAAACCCGTAAATTATCCTGTTTAAAAGCTAAAATATTAAAGCAAATTTTTTCCCAACGACAAGGGTAACGAATATAATTTTGTACAGATTCAAACCCATCAACGCTAACGGCTAATTCCACATCTTGAAACTGTTGTAATAACCGGGATATTTTCTGACTATATTTAGTTCCGTTGGTGTTGATATAAAGGGAAATATGGGAAGCAGCATCTTGTTTAATCAGCCATTCCAAAATAGGGATAAAGGAGGGATTAATTAATGGCTCTCCTCCTGAAAAGTTAATAAAGCGTAGGTTTTCGGGATGGGCAAGAACTTGTTCAAAAACGGTTGCTTCTTGTCCAGACCAAGCCACTGAGTTTTCTCCTTGGGAGTTGCCTCCATACCAGCGGGAATGAACCGGATCCTGGGCAATGCTGGAGCTATATTGTTGGGAACACATACGACACTTGAGATTACAGGTATTACCCAACCAGAGATGCAAAGCGGAAGGAAATGGCGCTTGTCCTTGTTCATTTGTGATAATATTCCCTATTTCAGCTTCCAATTCTTCCCTAGTTTGGGGAATCGTTCTAGTCGGGAAGTGAGCATTGCAAACCTGGCGTAAACTCGTCCCGCCGTCCTGTTCTTTTTGGTAACATTTTTGACAAGAAGCAGCCTTTTCTCCAGTCACTAGTGTATGGCGTAGTTTCCGGAAGTAGGCAGAATTCCACGCTTTATCCAGATTCATATTTTCGAGGGAAAGAATTTCTCCTTCCGATTCTAAATCTAGAGCCAAAGTTTGACTGCATAACTTTATTTTGCCTTTGTTATCAATCACAGTTTGATAAAAGGGCAAAATACAAAAAGTTTTCGAAAAATCTAACGCGACAGGGTTAGCTTGATTTCTAGTTAAGGAGCGGGGGGAGTCTGGTGTTAAATTCTGGCTCGAATTAAAATCCTGAATTTGGAAAGCACTTTGAAAGTGGGAAGCTAAGATAGGATGATCTTGGTAATGTTTAAGTATTTGTTCGTGATTTTCCACTAGGGTTGTTAGATTGCCTTGGGTTCTTTTTTCAAACATTTTGGGAATGACAATAGGATCCACTCCGAGATGGGCTTGAATTTTAGTTAGTGTCGCATCCCAATTAGTTACTAAATCGGTGTAATCAACCCAGAGTTGTGCTTCTTGGGCAAAAAGTCCCGTAAAGTAATTCTGACCAGAGCAGTAGTATTGATAAAACCAATCAAAATACCAAGTTTCGTAGGTCAAACTGGGAGAAGGGGGAGGATTATAGGAACCGGGAACATACCAAATTGGGGAGTGGACATTGGGAGAAAACCAAATATTAGTTGTCATTGCTACCCGAAAACTGATAGCTGCTTCAACAATATTTCTAGTCAAGACAATGACCCGTAGATCTTGTTTTGAGCGGAGATAATCCCAAACTGAAGAATTGTGCCCCAAATGGTCATACATTAATTTGGTGCCATCGAAATCTTTAAAGAAAGTCTGGGCCAAAAGGCTGAGGTCGAGGCAATCGCCATCTAATTTTTTTTGATCATTTAAATAGCTATCTTGATGGCCGTAAAGATTCTCTAGGGTTTGCCGACGCCAATGCACCCAGGGATCGTCCCCTTCCTGTTCGGGATTAAAAATATCCATACCCTGACAGATATTAGGGTGAGTGCCAAGGGCGGTGATGAGTAGAGTAGAGCCGGTACGAGGATAGCAGAGAATAATGAATTTCATTGCCGAGTAAATATGGGGAATGACTTTGACAAAATAAGCCCCCCATCCAACGGCGAATCAGACTGCCACTTTACCGACCATGAGCAGATCTTTGACCATCAAATATTCTGGGGTTTTTCGAGAATATTAATTACCACAAAACTAACCCCAGCCATCAATTAACTCAATAATATTCCCAAATTTCTTAATAGGTTTTAAAAAATAATTAAGACCCCTGGGGATAAACCCGGCCTTTCCAGCCGCCCCCCCGACCTCGCCAATGTTGCCAAGCGGAATCGAGGGTCATGAGGCTATATAACAGGGCAATTAACGGTAGGGATAAACCCCAAAACCGGGAGCGCCCATAGAATTTTAAGGTCGGGCCATAGGCGATCGCCATTAAGACCCAGGTAAAAGATCCTAATAAAGCCAGAGGTAAATCGCCCCAGATGATTGCCAGCATTAGAGCAATGGGGGCGGTTAAATAAACCAAAGCCATGCCCAGAAGGGTGCCTAGTAGCAGCAGGGGATTGTAATCCAATTGGGTATAGGCAGTGCGGCTAACCATCTGCCAAATGGTTTCTAGGCGATCGTAGGGCCGTAAGCTCCAATTTTCCCTAGTTAGCCCCAACCAAATAGGTGATTTTTGGGTTTTTACCTTCTGGGCGAGGGTGCAATCATCGATTAGTGCTTCCTTCAGAGCTTCAATGCCCCCAATGATTTGTAAAGATGACCGTTGAATAAGAATACAGCCCCCCGCCGCCGCCGCCGTTTTATGGTGGGGATTATTCACCAATGGGAAGGGATAGAGCTTTTGGAAGAAGAAAATAAAGGCTGGAATCAGTAATCTTTCCCAAATACTCTCACAGCGCAACAGCACCATCAGGGATACCAGGGCTAAATTTTCCCGCTGGGCCTTTTCCACCAAGGCTTTAATGGTTTGGGGGCCATGGGTAATATCCGCATCGGTGAGGAAAATATACTCGGGCCAGGATTCTGGACTTTGCTTGTCCGACTGCACTGTTTGCCAGCCCTGTTCCACTGCCCACAATTTTCCTGACCACCCAGGGGGTAGCGGTTGCCCCGACACCACTTCCAGGCGATCGCCATAGCCTAAATCGGTGGCGATACGTTGGGCCACAGTGCCGGTGTTATCACTACTTTGGTCATCCACCAAAATGATTCTTAACGGGCCAGGATAATGCTGTTGCAACAAACTGGGCAAACTTTGACCCAAGACGCTGGCCTCATCCCGAGCTGGAATAATGGCCGCTACGGGGGGATAGTCCTTTAACGGCGATGGCTGATCAAAGTTTAAAACCTGGTCACAGCGCCAAAAATTTCCCCAGCCCCCCAGCAAAAAGCACCAAATCAGGCAGGAGATTACGGTAATTGCTAAGACAAAGGTGACCATTTGTCCACCTACAAATTCTTTTCTAAATTAGGAGCAAAGGACAAGCTACAGCTACACACCTGGGCGGCATTGGGGTTGGTGAAGCGGAATCCTCCCCCCATTAAATCTTCGGCATAATCTAATTTGAGATTGTGGAGGTAACCTGCACTCTGGCTATCGACCAACACCGTCACCCCGTCACTTTCATACTCCAAATCGTCAGCGGTAATTTCCGGGACAAAATCCAAATGGTATAACCAACCGGCGCACCCTCCGGGCCTAACCGCGAGGCGAAAATGGTGGCGGGTTAGTTGGCGACTGTGTTGCAATCGTTTAATTTCCTGGGCGGCACTGGCAGTCAATTGCAGCATAGGCTAACGCAATGGCTCAAAAAGAAATCGAGAAATTAGACATAAAGTTCCATCTGCCATACTACCAGGGCGATCGCCGACCTTGGATGAAATTTTCCGTTAACTGCCGGAGAGCCATTCTAAAGAGTTAGAAAATTTCCGTATTCAAGGCTTTTTTCAATGCCCCAATGCCCTGTTTGATACGACGGGAAACGGTGATCACGCTCACCCCCATCATTTCAGCAGCTTCCTTGTGGGTGAAGTCATGGAGAAAAACAAATTCCACAATGCGGCGGGTACGTTCTTCCAAACCGGCCAGGGCCTGTTGCAGGCGGATTTGATCCTCTGGGCTAAGCTGAAAACTACGGAATTCGTGGTGGGCTAAACAATCCCCCAGGTTAACCTGCCCGTCATCGTCGCCGTTTACCTTGGTGTCCAAACTCACCAGCTCACGATTTTGCAATGCTAGTTTGGTTTCCTGCCAGTCCGTCAGGGGCACCGCTAAAATTTGGGCAATTTCCTCATCGGTGGCAGCCCGGTCATATTTGAGGCGAAATTCTTGCTGGACGGCGATCGCCTGGCGACCCAGATCTAACCAACGACGGGGAATGCGAACACAATTACTTTTGTCCCGCAGAAAATGCTGGATTTCCCCCCGGACATAGGGGATAGCAAAGGAGCTAAAAGCATTGCCCTTACTCACATCAAATCTTTCAATGGCCCGGATTAGTCCCAAACAACCCACCTGGGATAAATCTTCAAAACTTTCATTGCATTGGGCTGTCCAATGGTGCGCTTCTTTCCTCACCAGACCCAGATTGACTTCCATAATCTGATTACGCACGTCAACGTTGTGGGACTCTGCGTAGATTTTGAATAGTCTCAGAGTCTCAAGTTTGAGGTTTTCACTGGTGGCATTGGTCATGGTTTTGGGTTTAGACGACTCTAGTCAATTCTACCGATGGTCAGGCTCTGCCTACATCAGCAAATATATGGAGAAAATAAAAACTTTTTGCCAACCGATGCCCCAGCAAATACGCTTTGTTTGAGTTTGGGCATCATTCTCCCCCTTGCTCTGTCCGGGAAACTAGTTTGCGTTTGAATCGTTAGCAACGGAGAGATATGGCGAAGAACCAAGAGTAATTATAAGACTAATTCAAAATCTGGACAATAATATGGGGAAAAAGTCAACAATTCTTCAACTAAATCCTTAAGCATTGTTTAAGCATTTGCTGAGCTTGCTGTTGATAACCGCCCCCAAACAAATTGAAATGGTTGAGGATGTGATAGAGATTGTAGAGGGTTTTCCGTTGTTGATAACCAGGCTCTGGGGGATGAATGGCATGGTAACCCTGGTAAAATCCCGCTGGAAACCCGCCAAATAATTCTGTCATGGCAATATCCACTTCCCCATCGCCGTAGTAGGTGGCCGGGTCGAGAATTACCGGTTCCCCTGTGGTTAAAATCGCACCATTGCCAGACCACAAATCGCCGTGGACTAAAGCCGGTGTCGGTTGGCGATCGCCTAGTAAATCCTTCACTTTGGGCACCACCGCCGTTGGATCGGGAAAGTTGCCTCCCCGTCGTCGGGCTAGGGCCAGTTGATAGCCGAGGCGATGCTCCGCAAAAAAGTCGGCCCAACTATCGGTCCAAGGATTGGGCTGGGGAGTGGCCCCGATGGTGTTATCAGTCTGCCAACCAAATTGGGCGCTGCCCCCCGCTTGATGCAATGCCGCCAAATTTTGCCCCATGCGATACCAACTATCATGGTTGCCCTGGCCAAACTCTAGCCATTCCAACACCAGGTAACTATGGCCGGCGGAACTACCGTGGCAAATGGGCCGGGGAACCCTAATGGTATGGGTGGCCGCCATGGCTTCTAACCCGAGGGCCTCCGCTTGAAACATGGGCCACTGCTGGGCTTGGTTAAGTTTGACAAAATACTTCTGTTCCCCATCCATCAGGCAATAGCCCTGGTTTATGCAACCACCACTCACCGATCGCCGTTCCTGCCCATGGAAGGGTTGGCCGGTGGTCTGACTGAT
Organism: Synechocystis sp. LEGE 06083; assembly: GCF_015207725.1. Taxonomy (NCBI): domain Bacteria; kingdom Bacillati; phylum Cyanobacteriota; class Cyanophyceae; order Synechococcales; family Merismopediaceae; genus Synechocystis; species Synechocystis sp. LEGE 06083. Next base: position 15,014 of record NZ_JADEWJ010000029.1, on the reverse strand, counting down.
TTGTTGGGCAATGGTTTGCCAAAGGACAGGGGAATTCACAGGCAAATGGAAAGTAGGGATAGAGAGTACAAATTCCTAAGCTGGGGGGGGAGTTGCTAACAGGGGGTCTAACTGGCCCCGGCTGTCCAGGCTATACAGTTGGTCACAGCCACCAATGCCCTGGTCATTGACAAAAATTTGGGGTACAGTGCGTCGTCCCTCTGCTCTTGCCGCCATAGCTTGCCTGGCTTGGTCATCGCCGTCAATTTTATACTCGATGAACTTAACTCCCTTCCACCACAGTAAAAGCTTGGCCCGGATGCAAAAAGGGCAAGTTTGCCAAGTATATACTTCCACTTTGGCTTTGATCCCATCCGCTTGGCGGCCACTGAGGAGGGGGAGCCAGTTGAACAAATTAGCCATGACATTACCTGGAGATTGGAACTGGGAATTTCAAATGGGGACTGCAACGGGATTGTCTTGGTCCTTCTCCTCAAGCATTACAGATCGGCCGGTGTAGCCTCAACCTGGCCATCGGCCCCAACCCAGACGATTTGCCCCACTGCCGTGGTCTCAGCATAGGTGTGCAGTTCCTCCGGCGATCGCCCACCAAGGTCCAATTCCACCCGGCGATCGGGATGCTGGCGGCGTAAATTTTGGGCCTGGCGAAAGGCGGCTCCCTCGGCAGAGTCATCCACCGGGCAAACCAGATAATCGATGGTGGCGGTGCTGGTGGGCAAAGTGCCCAATTCGAGCAAACATTGGTGCAGTTCTTCAATGTTCAAGGAAAAGCCCGTACCGGGAAAGGATTGCCGCTGGGGGTGGTATTGACTGAGGAGTTGGTCATAACGCCCCCCCTGGCCCAACACGTAACAGTTATCAGTTTGGCGGCTCACCGCTTGGAAAACCATCCCAGTGTAATAATCAAACGGCTGGAGCCAACTCAAATCTAGTACCAAATTGGAGGGCCCATCTCCACTGGCCGCCACCAAGGACAACAATGCCTGCAGGCGATCGACCCGAGCTAAACATTCTCCTTCCAAGTTTAATTGGGCTAATCTTCCCAACACTTCCTCCACGGTGCCCCGCAGGTCAAACAGTTGTAAGGCCAAGTTTTTAGCTGCGTCATCGGGATAGGGGAGTTGGGAGAGCTCCACATAGTCCAAACGGGTGATGCAATCCCGGACAGAGGCTTGGAGAGGGGTAGGTAATTTGGCCAATAGACTTCTAGTCAGGCCAGCGTCACCCAAAATTAGTTGCCAATCGGTTAGGCCCAATTGGGTGAGGCAATCGGTCAACAGCAGAAGAATTTCCGCATCGGCCCGGACGCCTCCAGCAAAGAGTAATTCTATGCCCGCTTGGAAAAACTCCATTTGCTTCCCGTGGTAGCCTTCTGGAGGATTGCGAAAGACGTTGGCCCGGTAACACAATCTTTGGGGCTGATTGTCAGTCATGCGGGTCACTACTGCCCGGGCAATGGAAGCAGTCAATTCTGGCCGTAAACCCAACCGTCCTTCCCCCCGGTCCTGGAGTTGGATAACTTTATGGGCGGAAATTGCTCCCCCGGCCACAAGGGTATCCAGCCATTCCAAAGTGGAGGTAACAATGCGCTGATAGCCCCAGCGGTGAAAAGTTTGTTGCAGTTGGTCATTGATGCAGGCTTTTTGGGCAACTTCTAGGGGAAGTAAGTCCCTGGCTCCAGCGGGGGGATGGTGAATCATGGCAGCTTAGTTTCGGCGGGGACAAATTTAAATATAATGTTTTCCCGCAACCCCAAGGAATATTTCCCCGGTTTTCCTTGGTTGGCAAAATTCTCAAAACCTTTACTTCCAGGTGATCAGGCGGATTTTTCTAGGTGATGGAGTAGGGCTTGGCGCATCACATCAACTGGTACGTCCCGTTGTAACCAAATTTTCAATGCCGCAGCCCCCTGTTGCACGAGCATTTCTGCTCCGTCGATGGTCACTAAGCCTCGCTCTTGGGCCTGTTGTAAAAACTTGGTGGGGCGGGGAGTATAAATTAGGTCATAGGCGATCGCCATTGGCGGTAATTTTTCCACCAGAGATTGATCTAGGGGGGATTGCTCGGGATGGGGAACCATGCCCACGGGGGTACTGTTAATCAATAAAGTTGCTTGGGGGATAACCTTGGATAACTCTTCCCAGGGCAGGACTTGCAAAGCTTGTTTGATTTCCTGATCTGTCCAACTGTCGGCAAACTGGGCCAGTTTTTCTGGACTGCGACCCACCACAATAATTTCTGGACAACCCAATTGGATTAAACCCACCACCACTGCTCGGGCGGCCCCACCGTGACCGAGGACCACCGCCTTCCCCCCTGACCAATCTCGCTTTAACTCCAATAAAGGAGCCAAAAAACCCTCAACATCGGTATTGGTTCCCTGCCAACCATGGCCATCCCGCCAGAGAGTATTCACGGCCCCCACTTGCTGAGCGGTTTCAGTTATCTGGGTCAATAAAGGCATCACCGCCTGTTTATGGGGAATCGTCACGCTTAACCCCTGGACTCCACTAGCCCCCAAACCTTCAATGGCTACTGGCAAATCCGCCGGGGCAATGGGAAAGGCGGCATACACATAGTCACTGGAGATCGCCTGGAGAGCTGCATTGTGCATCACCGGGGACAGGGAATGGGCCACCGGATGACCAATCACACCGAGAAGCTTAGTTTTACCGGTAATGGGGAGCATGGGGGACAATTGTTAATTTAAATGGAGCCATGCTATATTACTAAATCGCTAGGACGTATAGCTCAGTTGGTTAGAGTACATCGTTGACATCGATGGGGTCACTGGTTCGAATCCAGTTACGTCCATAAATTTGCTGTACAGTGACACAATCTTTGTCATTGGTGACACATTGATGTCATCATGCCAAATTTCGTGTCGTGATGACAGATTGTTGTAACAAGCCCTAAGGGAGGATAACCCTTCTGGCACCAAACATCAAAATCTTTCTCCTCGGCCACTAGACGCAAAAGCTCATTGATTAATGGCGTGTTCTTTTCTGCCATTAACTCCCAGAGTTGCCGCCGGGTTGCTTCCGGTGCGGTCAGGTCACAATGAATTGTAATGATACTCATCTCCAGATAATAACACTATGTTTTTATTCTGTGCTGGAGTTGAATGACGGGAGTCGTAATATAGTTGGACAACCTAACTAAATTGCTAAGCGAATGTTTTTTACCAGCCACCAGGCAGCAGAAATTACCGGGTGTACCCTACGCCAATTGCAGTATTGGCGTGAGAAGAGGGTGGTAAGTCCAACGGTGGACGCGACGGGTAGAGGCAGAACCGTTTACTACAACCAAGTAGACCTTTGTGAGTTAATGGTGATGAAACACCTTCTTAGCACTGGTCTGGAATATACCCAAGCCGTTGAGGTGTTGAACTTATTGCGGGAGAAGGAGCCAGGGTTTGCTGATATGGCTGTGGAAAGTCGCTATATCGTGACCAGAAACCCAGAAGATAAAGCTCTTATTCTTGAATGCTTTGACTTAGATGCAGTGCAGATGGCTATGTATGCTGGGCAGCTCGTGGTACCCCTTTGGTTAGACCAAATTCACCTGAAATTAGGTCAGAAGCTAAGGGATATGTCTGGTACTGAGATGCCCGACATAAATCACCTACCACAACGGGCCGAAGATGAAGCCCGCAAGCACATAGACCAACACTTAAGTTCTGTTGGGTGGGAGATTATCTCGATGAAACTTGGGATACGGATGGACAGGCGCAGTGCCCATGCGGTTAGGGAGTATCCCCTCGCCACCGGCCGGGCAGACTATGCTCTTTTCGTTAATGATTTGCTATTGGGGATAGTGGAAGCTAAACATTTATCAAGTTCATCTTTCAATCCCCACTCTGCCCTGGAGCAGGCTAAACGTTACTCTAAGGGGGCATTCGATGGGGTTGGTAATTGGCGGGGCTACCGTGTGCCTTTTCTCTACTCCAGCAACGGAGAGTTAATTTACTTTCTGGATATGCGGGAAGACACTAACATTGCCTGTCAGCTCCAGTTGTTTCACACGCCTCAGGCTTTATTCGAGCTACTAGGCCGAGATACAGCGGATTCCTAGACAAAATGGCACGATATAGGACGATCGCCGTTGACCCCAACCCCTTCACCGTAAACGTTTCAAAAAAAGATCCACGATGAATCAACCAGCATTGCCTCTACAAATATCAGCCGAACTAGGCAACTGGTTACAAACAGAGCAGCTAAGTCTGGGACTGAGTACTTACCAAACCAATCGGTTAATGATGGTGGGGAGTAACAGCGAAGGCAGACTGGCCCTCAATGAAAGACTGTTTGATAAACCCATGGGGTTGTACGTGAAGAACCAGAGCCTTTACATGAGCACCCGCTACCAAATTTGGCGCTTCGATAACTGCCTGCAACCGAGAGAAACTTACCAAGAAGCCGATCGCCTTTATCGACCGAGCCAAAGTTATATCACTGGCGGTCTTAATGTCCATGACCTGGTGCTGGATAAAAACGGCTCCCTCTTATTCGTCAATACTGACTACAGTTGCCTTGCCACCCTCGAAGAAGGGCATAGCTTTAAACCCCTGTGGCAACCTCCCTTTATCAAAAAATTGGTTTCCCAAGATAGTTGTCACCTCAATGGCTTAGCGATGGTGGATGGGGAACCCCGCTATATGACCGCCTGCGGTGAAACCAATAAACCGGCGGGTTGGCGTAACCATCGGCAAAATGGTGGCATCATCCTGGACATCTCCAGTAGTGAAATCATTGCCACTGGGCTATCTATGCCCCACTCCCCCCGCTGGCATGACGGCAAACTCTGGTTACTCAACTCCGGCACAGGGGAACTGGGTTACATCGAAGCGGAAAAGTTTGTGCCGGTTACCTTCTGTCCTGGCTTTGTGCGAGGACTTACTTTCTGGAAACACTGGACGATCGTCGGTTTATCGCAACTGCGCTCCAAGAATTTTGGGGGATTAAGACTAGAGGAGCGCTTAAATGAAATCGGTCAAACTCCCCAGTGTGGGGTAATGGTGATTGACCTACGGACAGGGGAAATTGCCCATTCCCTGATTTTTGCTGGCGTGATTGAAGAACTGTACGACGTGGTGGTTATCCCTGGAGTGACTAAACCGAGGGTGATTGGTTTTCAAGATGAAGACATTGAAAGGCTGATTACCTATCCCGGTTGTCAGGGACTGATTACCACCAAACCCGCTGTCAAACGTCCCAGCCTTGGCCCCAAAGCTCCCATTCCTGGGCTAGCCACTAAAGAACGGGTGGAGCGGGAAAACCAAGAAGCTAGGGAAATCGAGGACTTAGAACGACAAGCAGAACTGGCGGCCGCCCCGGTCAAATATCAACGGGTTTATCACCTCAACCCAGAAAGCCTTGTCCCCTATGACAATATGACCTTTCCCAGTCTGCAACAACGCTGGCAACAGCAACCCCAACGGGGAGAAGTGGTGGGGGTATCAGCCTCTCGGTTAGGGGATTTGGTCGGTTTTGTGATTGGAGAACAGCTCAGTCCAGAGCGGGTTGAAATTATTTCTTTTAACGTTGATCCCAGTCAACGTCGCCAGGGTATTGGTCTTCGGATGTTGCAAATCTTGGAGCAGCAACTGGTAAGAGAAGGGGTAACGCAATTTGTCTTCCTCTATCCGCCGATCGCCGATATTTGTATTGCCTTAGAACCGTTATTGCAACAGTTGGGCTGGCAACCGCCAACTATGTTGAGTCCCCAGGTAAAGGGAAGCCACAAAACCTTTGCTAAGGCGGCTGATGTTGTTAAAAGTTCGACTAATGTTGCTGTTAATGACACTATCAAGCAAGCTTTTCAGGCAGGAAAACAGTTAGCCCAAGCCGGACAATTAAAAGAGGCTGTAGAGCAATTTCAGTCCGTTCTATACCAACAACCCAACTATATTCCTGCTCTCAATCAACTGGGGAATGCTTGGCAACAGTTAGGAGAATTAGACAAAGCGATCGCCTGTTACCAACAGGTCTTAGAAATTAATCCAAACATGGCCGTTGCCCATTGTAACCTGGGTAGTATTTGGCAAATGCAAGGAAAATATAAAGAGGCGATCGCCGCCTATCAAAAAGCCATTGAACTAAAATCTGATTTTGTCTTAGCCTACCGAAATTTAGCAATTCTTTATACTAGTTACCGGCAATTTCAACGGGCAGAAATGGTGCTTTGGCGACTTCTAGAATTTCAGCCTGAAGACCCAGAAAATCACCAACTTTTGGGAAATATACTCCGTCAAATGGGCCATCTAGAAGAAGCAATTAGTTGTTTTAAAAATGCTATTAAATTAAACCCTCAGTTCAGTGAAGCTTATTATAGTCTGGGGTGTTTATTGATTACCAAAGGACAACTTAATACAGCTAAACAATACTTGCAAAAAATCCTCAAGACTCCATTGGATCAGCTTTCTTTTAATCCATCTTTCGTTTACAGCAGTTTAGGTTTTATCTTGGAAAACCAAAATAAATTCCTAGAAGCTCTCCATGCCTACAATCAATCTTTGCAACTCAATCCCGAAGCAACGGAGATTTTTTATCAACGGGAACATCTACGGTTAATCCTTTGTGATTGGGATGACTTTGATCATCGGATGCAAATCCTAACTGAACGCATTCAAAATCATTTAGAAACGCCCCATTCTGCCAAACTTACCCCCCTGAGTTTGAATAGCTTTGGGGCCCCGATCGCCTTACATACCACCGTCAATCGTCATTGGAGTCAAACGATTACGGAGGCCATGGCGGAACTGAAAGCCCACTGTGGGTTTACGCCCCGCAGGTTTAACCGAGAAAAAATTCGCCTAGGCTATCTATCCGCCGATTTTCGTAGTCATGCGGTGGGTTCCCTCATTGCCGACATTTTTCAATATCACGATCGCAATTTGTTTGAGGTCTATGGCTATTCCCTAGCAGACACAACCGATGAAACCACAAAAATTATCCAAAAGGGTTGTGATTTTTTTGTCAATATTGCCTCTCTCTCTGTGGAAGCCGGCGCACGGCGTATTTACGCTGACGAGATTGATATTTTGATTGATTTAGGGGGTTACACCACTTCATGTCGCCCAGAAATCCTCGCCCTCCAACCTGCGCCGATTCAAATGCAATATTTGGGTTATCCCAACACTATGGGAGCCGAATTTATTCAATATATACTTAGCGATCGCCAGATTATTCCTCCAGAACTTACCCCGTATTACACTGAACAGGTGATTGAACTGCCCCAGGCGTTTATTGCCTCCCCAGTGGAAATCACCAAAAAAGCGCCCCCCCGCTCGGCCTTGGGATTACCCGAAAAGGGATTTGTCTATTGCTGTTTTAATCGCACTGATAAATTTGATCCTTACTTATTTACCGTATGGATGCGTATTCTCCAACATGTTCCCGACTCCGTGCTCTGGCTAAAGGATATTTCCCCTGAAATCACCCAAAAACTACGACAAGATGCCCAATCCCAGGGGGTTGCACCAGAACGCCTAGTATTTCTTTCGAACATTCCTTTGGCCGACGACTTCATTGCCCACTATCAACGGGCGGATTTATTTCTGGATACATTTAATTACAGTGCTGCTTCAACGGCGATCGCCGCTTTACAATCGGGACTACCCATTTTGACCTGTCCTGGGGAAACCTTTGCTTCACGGATGGGAGCCAGCATTTGTCATACCGTTGGCTTGGATGACTTTATTTGCGAGAGTCCCCAATCCTATGAAGAACAAGCTATTTATTGGGGAACCCATCCTCAAGAATTGCAGGCTATTCGAGATAATTTATTACAAACAAAGGGAGAGTTGCCCCTATTTCAGCCAAAGCAATGGGTTCGTAATTTAGAGTCGGTTTTACAGTCTCTTTGTAGTGGCGACAACTGTGTACAAGCTTAAGGTTTTTGCGACGACATTTACAGCCCTATATGACCGCCACCCATGAATCTCGCCATGCTTTTATTTCTCTGACTTAATTACCAAGACGGCGATCGCCAGAATGTTAGAATTCATTGATGTTTGATAATGTTTGCAAATTTCTAGCGGAAAACTTTTCCGAAGACTATGCCAGTTGGTTGCTCGGTCGTCCTGTCACCTTAACTAAACTGAGTCCAACGGAATTATCCCTAGAACCCATTCGTGCCGATTCCCTCATTCTGGAACAATCAGAAGACTTGGTTCTACATCTAGAATTTCAGACAGAACCCGATGAAACAATGGGTTTTCGGATGTTGGATTATCGGGTGCGGGTTTATCGTCGTTTCCCGGCTAAAACCATGCACCAAGTCGTGATTTATCTAAAACCAAGTAAATCCGCATTGGTCTATCAGGATAGTTTTCAACTCGGTGAAACCACCCATCGTTATCGGGCGATTCGGCTTTGGGAACAATCTTCAGAGATATTTTTGCAGAGTCCAGGGTTATTACCGTTGGCGATATTAACCAAAAGTGAGGAGCCAACAATACGATTAGGAGAGGTTTCTAAGGGATTGGATACAATAGAGAATCAAGGGGTGAGGGCTAATCTGATGGCTGCAACGGCAGTATTCGCAGGATTAGTGATGGAACCTGAAATGATTAAAACAATTTTAAGGAGTGACATTATGAAGGAATCAGCTTTCTATCAGGAAATTCTTCAGGAAGGTCGTCAGGATGGTCGCCAGCAAGGTCTTCTTGAGGGTCGCCAGGAGGGTCGCCAGCAAGGTCTTCTTGAGGGCAAGCTGAAAACAATCCCTCTACTTAAAAAATTGGGTTTGTCCATCGCCGACATTGCCGAGGAATTAGATATTGATATTGCTTTAGTCAATCAGTTTGTCGCTAATCAGAATAATTAAAAGTTAAATGCCCTGTCCGTCGGCGATCGCCCTCTTGCCGTGAAGTAAAATGGCGATCGCCGTTTTCAATGGATAATTAACAATTACGGTAGGGGCACAAGGCCTGCGCCCAAATCTCCACAAACTTCTAAAATCGCTGCAGGTATAGGCCAATTCTATGTTTTATATTATGGTGACCTTGCGGATCTATGCTTCCACGAATGATATTCTTCCTGGGTATATATACGTTAGTTATGAGTTATGCCGTTCGGAAACACCCATCCAGCGATCGCGCTGAGAGAATCATCCCTGTCCCCTCTCAACGCCATTAAATTTTAAATTAATCGCCCCAATCCTAAAAATCTTAACTTCATTATTGTGGCTAACGTATATATTTTTCAAACAGGAAGCAACAACCCCTTCAATGGCATTGATATTGGGAGTTACAGCGCTCCCACCTTGGCGGATATTGATGGCGATGGCGACCTGGATGCGATCGTGGGGGAATTTGACCGCAATCTCAAATACTTCCAAAACACAGGTAGTAACACCGCTCCCGTCTACACCGAGCAAACCGGCACGGCTAACCCCTTCAATGGCATTAATATCAGGATTTACAGCAAACCCACCTTGGCAGATCTCGATGGCGATGGCGACCTGGATGCGATCGTCGGGGGACGTAACGGCACTCTCAAATACTTCCAAAACACAGGAAGTAGCACCGCTCCCGTCTACACCGAGCAAACCGGCACAGCTAACCCCTTCGATGGCATTAATGTCGGGTCTTTCAGCGCTCCCACCTTCGCGGATCTCGATGGCGATGGCGACCTGGATGCGATCGTCGGGGAATCTTACGGCACTCTCAGATACTACCAAAACACAGGAAGCAGCACCGCTCCCGTCTACACCGAGCAAACCGGCACGGCTAACCCCTTCGATGGCATTGATATTGGGAGTTACAGCGCTCCCACCTTAGCGGATCTAGACGGAGATGGCGACCTGGATGCGATCATCGGGGAACTTAACGGCACTCTCAAATACTACCAAAACACAGGAAGCAGCACCGCTCCCGTCTACACCGCCCAAACCGGCACAGCTAACCCCTTCAATGGCATTAATATCGGGAGTTTAAGCGCTCCCACCTTTGCAGATATTGATGGCGATGGTGACCTGGATGCGATCGTGGGGGAAAATGACGGCACTCTCAAATACTTCCAGAGTGTTCCTGCGATCGCCATTACCCCAACAGGTGGCAACACCCAAGTCACCGAAGGCGGAGCCACGGATAGCTATACAGTAGTCCTAAACGTTCAACCCAGCGCCGATGTGACGATCGCCCTCAATGGTGGGACGCAACTCAGCACCAACGTCACCAGCCTCACCTTCACCAGCGCCAACTGGGATGTTCCCCAAACCGTCACCGTAACCGCAGTGGATGACACTGTAGGCGAAGGCCCTCACCAAGGCGTAATCACCAGCACCGTAAGCAGTACAGACCTTAGCTACAACGGCTTAACCGTCGCCAGTGTAGTCGCCCAAATCACTGACAACGATCTCCCCACCACTCCCCGCATTTACATCGCACAAACAGGGATCGCCAACGCCCAAACAGGAACGGCTAACCCCTTCAATGGCATTGATATTGGGTTTTACAGCGCACCCACCTTAGCGGATCTAGACGGAGATGGCGATCTCGATGTGATCATTGGGGAACAGGATGGTACTCTCAACTACTACGAAAATACGGGCAGTAGCACTGCTCCCGTTTACACAGAGCGCACAGGAACCGCCAATCCCTTCAATGGCATTGATATTGGGACTTACAGCAGTCCCACTTTTGCGGATATTGACGGAGATGGCGACCTCGATGCGATCATTGGGGACTCTTACGGTACTCTCAACTACTACGAAAATACGGGCAGTAGCACCGCTCCCGTTTACACAGAACGCACAGGAACCGCCAATCCCTTCAATGGCATTGATGTTGGGACTTACAGCAGTCCCACTTTTGCGGATATTGACGGAGATGGCGACCTCGATGCGATCATTGGGGAGTCTGACGGTACTCTCAACTACTACGAAAATACAGGCAGTAGCACCGCTCCCGTTTACACCGAGCGCACAGGAACCGCCAACCCCTTCAATGGCATTGATGTTAGGACTTACAGCAGTCCCACCTTAGCGGATATTGACGGAGATGGCGACCTCGATGCCGTTATTGGGGAATCTGACGGTAATCTCAACTACTACGAAAATACGGGCAGTAACACCGCTCCCGTTTACACTGAGCGCACAGGAAGCGCCAATCCCTTCAATGGCATTGATATTGGGTCTTACAGTAAACCGACCTTTGCGGATATTGACGGAGATGGCGACCTTGATGCCGTTATTGGGGAATATTACGGTAATCTCAACTATTTTAAAAGTGTGATTCCCAAACCAGGGATCGCCAACCCCAACCCCTTCAATGGCATTGATGTTGGGTATTTCAGCAGTCCCACCTTTGCGGATCTGGACGGGGATGGCGACCTCGATGCCGTTATTGGGGAATCTGACAATAATCTCAACTACTACGAAAATACGGGCAGTAGCACCGCTCCCGTTTACACTGAGCGCACAGGAACGGCTAATCCCTTCAATGGCATTGGTATTGGGTATTTCAGCAGTCCCACCTTTGCGTATCTGGACGGGGATGGCGACCTCGATGCGATCATTGGTGAAAGGGACGGTAATCTCAAGTACTACGAAAATACGGGCAGTAACACCGCTCCCGTTTACACTGAGCGCACAGGAACAGCCAATCCCTTCAATGGCATTGATGTTGGTGGGTACAGCGCACCCACCTTAGCGGATCTGGACGGAGATGGCGACCTCGATGCGATCATTGGTGAAAGGGACGGTAATCTCAAGTACTACGAGAATACGGGCAGTAGCAACGCTCCCGTTTACACCGAGCGCACAGGAACCGCTAACCCCTTCAATGGCATTGATGTTGGGACTTACAGCGCACCCACCTTTGCGGATATTGACGGAGATGGCGACCTCGATGCCTTTATTGGGGAACAGGACGGTACTCTCAACTACTACGAAAATACGGGCAGTAACACCGCTCCCGTTTACACTGAGCGCACAGGAAGCGCCAATCCTTTCAATGGCATTGATATTGGGTCTTACAGTAAACCGACTTTTGCGGATATTGACGGAGATGGCGACCTCGATGCCGTTATTGGGGATTTGTACGGTAATCTCTACTATTTTGAAAGTGTGATTCCCAATTCTGCCCCAACGATTACCAGTGGTACGACAGCCAACTTTGCCGAAAATGGCACAGGAACCGTCTACACCGTCACCGCCACCGACCCCGAAAATGACTCGATTACCTATGGTTTGGAAACAACAGGAGACTATCTCCTCTTTGACATTGACAGTAATACAGGCATAGTCACCTTTAAAACATCTCCTGACTTTGAAAATCCAACAGATATTGGGACAGATAACGTCTATGACATTACGGTAACGGCCAGTGATGGGTTACTGAGTGATTCCCAGGCGATCGTCATTACTGTCACCGATGTCAACGAAGCCTCTAGCATTGATGGCAATGATGCAGCTAATTTTCTCTTTGGAACCGGAAAAAATGACTTAATTCGAGGTTTTGGTGGCAATGATATTCTTTTAGGCAATGGCGGTAACGACACCCTCTATGGCGGAGAAGGAAATGATATTCTCAATGGCGGGTTTGGTGATGACGTGCTTATTGGAGGACTGGGAACGGATAAGCTCATTGGTGGATTGGGTAAGGACAAGTTTGTCTATAAAGCTTTAAATGAAGCAGGAGATGTAATCCTTGACTTCAATCGAAACCAAGATCAGTTAATTTTAACTGAGTTATTTACAAGTCTCGATTACGCTGGCACAGACCCCATTGCTGATGGTTATCTCCGCTTCAATCGCCTAGGATTTAGTACCCAGGTGCAAATTGACGCTGATGGTCTAAGCAATGGCTCCAACTACACCACCCTGACCACCCTAATAGGAGTTTTTCCTTCTAGCCTCTCCGTGGGGACTAATGTTGTGATCTAAATCTCTCTGAATTTGCCTTTACGATTAAGTGTATGGCAAATCATATTTTATTGGCGATGACACCGCTAGTTACTTTATCAATTCCAATTTCTTCACCCTGGCGACTGGTAATGGTGCAACCCAATCTAGCAGTAGTCCTGTTAACCTGAACCTCTTGGCTGGGGATACTTTTGGTTTCCAGGTTAGTACGACCAGTAATTTGGGAGGAGCGGGCGGTTTAACTATCAATGATTTTGATTTTAATGCCACCCCTGTGCCCTTTGAAACTGATGCTTTACCAGTGCTGGTCAGCATGACCTTTTTGGGAACTGGAATTTGGGCCAAGCGTCGATTTTCGATGAAAAAAATAAAGTAGTTAACAACTTGATGGTGACAACATTGGAAATGCCTTGGTACGTCATCTGCCATGAAAGTTGTAGCGGCTCACTAAACCATCCAAGCCCCAGACACAATAAAATATGAGGTGCCAACGGTTGTCAACTTCAGGAGCATTGCCCATGTCAGTCCAAAACCTGAGTAAACAAGATGTAGCCGCCCTCACTGCCGAGGATGTGGCTCAATTGGCCCAACGCCTGGAAAATGACGATTACACCGATGCTTTTGAAGGGCTGAAGGATTGGCATCTCCTGCGGGCGATCGCCTTTCAGCGGGAAGACTTAGCGGAACCCTATCTTTACCTGTTGGACAATGAAACCTATGACGAAGCTTAAATCTAGCCACCCATGGTGAAGGGCAAACGCATCCTAATTGGGGTGGGGGGCGGCATTGCGGCCTACAAAATTTGTGAGGTGGTGTCCCAACTATTTCAGCAGGGGGCAGAAGTAAAGGTCATTCTCACGGCCGGAGGTGAGAAGTTCGTCACGCCCCTAACTTTTACCACCCTGGCCCGCCATCCCGCCTACTGTGACGCCGATTTTTGGCAACCCATACACCACCGTCCCCTGCACATTGATTTGGGGGAATGGGCAGATATTTTCTTGATCGCTCCCCTTACCGCCCATACTTTGGCCAAACTGAGCCATGGTTTTGCGGACGATTTACTGAGCAATACGGTATTAGCTTCCCGTTGTCCGATTCTTTTGGCCCCCGCCATGAATACGGATATGTGGGAACAGGAGGCAGTGCAAAGGAATTTACAACAGTTGCTGACCGATCGCCGTTACCATTTGTTAGCGCCCAATGGGGGGCTGTTGGCCTGTGACCGTAGAGGGATGGGACGTTTGGCCGAGCCAACGCAAATTATTAACCGACTGCAGGCCCTGCTGTTTACCCAGGGGCAAGAAGATTTACGGGGTAAAAGGATTTTGATCACCGCCGGGGGTACCCAGGAATACCTTGATGCAGTGCGCTTTATTGGTAATCCGTCCACAGGCAAAATGGGTTTAACTCTGGCTCAATCCGCCGGCGATCGGGGGGCGACGGTAACCCTGATCCATGGCCCCATAGGAGATTTGTCCATACCCATGGGAGTAACCAGTGTGGCAGTAGTTAACGCAGAGCAAATGCAACAAGCTTTGATGACCCAAGCTCCCCTGGCGGATTGGATTGTGATGGCTGCCGCCGTAGCGGACGTTAAACCAGCCCAAACTGTGACAGGTAAAATGGCTAAACAGGATTTACCCGCTAGCTTACCGTTGGCCCCAGTGCCGGATTTAATTGCCCAGGTTGGTAAACAAAAACAGCCCCATCAATTGCTAGTGGGTTTTGCGGCCCAAACGGGAGATATTATTACCCCGGCCCAGGAAAAGTTACAGAGAAAAAATCTCGATGTCATTGTCGCCAATCCCATTGACCAACCCCAGGCGGGTTTTGGTAGTGACAGTAATCAGGCGGTAATTATTGACAGGAACGGTTCCCAAACGGCGATCGCCCCTTGTACGAAATTGGCCATGGCCCATCAGATTTGGCAATATTTGTTGGAAAGAGTGGGAAGTTGATTAATCCCTAACTTTTTTTGACGGCATGGTGATCAATTCCCCTTAGTTTTCCTTAATGACAGGACTTACGCAAAAGAAAACTTAAGAGTAGGAGAACGAAGCTGTTGACGCAGGAAATCAGACCATGGTTGATGAGATATTTCGTAGACTGTCAATGGGCTATTAACGGCTTGACGACGAAGAAAA
>NZ_JADEWJ010000312.1:0-4117 GCF_015207725.1 Synechocystis sp. LEGE 06083 | reverse complement strand
ACCGGACATTAACCCGGTGGTGGACTTTCCTGCTCCCAATCCAGCCCCGAAGTCAACGGTGGGGGGAGATGCTTTTCCCAGTGTCTATTCCGCCTTGGCTCCCCATGCCCTAACAAATTTGGTGTTTAAGCATTACGACATTGAAGTGCCCAAGGGCTGTCGGTTTTGGCACCGGGGTTTGAGCGATGTGTATTTGGTGGAGACCCTAGCGGACGATTATATTTTGCGCATTTCCCACCAACATTGGCGCACAGAAAGTGAAATTCAGTTTGAGTTGGAGTTGCTCAATTTTTTAGCAGACCGGGAAGTACCCGTGGCCGCCCCCCTCAGGCATCGGGGTGGGGGTTATGCCCTGGAAATTAATGCCCCGGAAGGCAAACGCTATGCCAGTTTATTTCCCTATGCCCCCGGCGGTGTGGCGATCGGTGATTTGAATAAAACCCAGGGATTTTTGTTGGGGGAAATGTTAGCCCAACTGCACCAAACAGCCCAACGGTTCAGACCTTCGGCCTACCGTCCTCCCCTCACCCTCAGCTATTTACTCGACGACTCCCTCCATACCATTGCTCCTTTCCTTCACCACCGGCTGGAGGAGTGGCGTTGCCTGATTGACATTTCCATGGCGATTAAAACCCAACTCAAATCCATTCCCACCCATGCTCCCTATTGGACTATTTGTTGGGGAGACCCCCACAGTGGCAATGTCCATTTCACCGCTGAAGACCAGATGATGCTATTTGATTTTGACCAGTGTGGCATGGGTTGGCGAGCCTTTGATATTGCTAAATTTCTGCAGGTTTCCATGCAATCAGGCCTGGGGCGCAATATTCGGGATGCTTTTTTGAGCGGTTATAACTCCATTGCTCCCCTGACTGTTTTAGAGGAAAACTGCCTACAAGCGTTAACCCAGACGGCTTTCATTTGGTCTTGGGCAATTCATGTACAAACCCTGAAGCTATCGGATTACAGTCGGCTCCACAGTGGTTACTTCAAACGTCGGTTGGAGAATTTGCAACAGTTGGGGTCAACGGATTGGCAACTGTTTTAGGTGCAGTGCTAAAACCATATTTATTATTTATTTAGCCGCCAATTGGGAAACTTGCCCCCCATATATCTTCGTCCAGTGCACAGTGCCTTTACCAAAGCCCTCCCTCTGAATTAGTCCGTGGGCAATTTCCGTCGAACGGCGATCGCCAAGCATCGTATATTGGGCATATATTGAGCCGTTGGGCCTTGCCACTGTCAGGATTGGAAGGGCCTGAATTACCCCGTCCCCAGCCTCCATGGTTTATGTCAAGCGCATCGAACTATCCCATTTCAAGTCCTTTGGGGGAACCACCGCCATTCCTTTTTTGCCGGGGTTTACGGTGGTGTCTGGACCCAATGGTTCGGGCAAGTCAAATATCCTCGATGCGTTACTGTTTTGTCTGGGGTTAGCCACGTCCAAAGGCATGCGAGCTGAACGACTGCCGGATTTGGTCAATAACACCTTTAAGGGGAAGCGGGGCAGTTCCGAAGCCAGTGTGTCGGTTACCTTTGAGTTGCATGATGGGGAAGCATTATCTGAACAAGAGTCCAACAATAATGGCAACGGCAATGGAGCGAACATTTCCAAAGAGTGGACTGTTACCCGCCGCCTCAAGGTGACGAAAGGGGGCAATTACTCCTCCAACTACTACATCAATGGGGAGCCGGCCACCGTGGCGGAACTCCATGAACAGTTGAATGAACTACGCATTTACCCCGAAGGTTACAACATTGTCCTCCAGGGGGATGTGACCCGCATTATCACCATGAACTCGAAGGAGCGCCGGGAAATTATTGACGAGTTGGCGGGGGTAGCGGAATTTGACCGCAAAATTGTCAAAACTAAGGAGACTTTAGGGGAGGTGCAGGACCGGGAGGAGCGCTGTCAAATTATTGCGACGGAATTGGAGCGTACCTTGGAGCGGTTAGCGGCCGATCGCCAGAAGGCGGAAAAATATCAGGCTCTACGGCAACAGGTACAGGAAAAACAAGGGTGGGCCAAGGTTATTCAGTACAAAGCGGTGGAGCAACAACGGCAAAAATTATTGGGGCAATTAGAGCAGGATCAACAAAAATCTACTCAAATTCAGCAAGCCCTGGAGCAACGCAGTCAAGCTATTCAAACCCAACAAATAGAGTTAGAAAAGCTCAATGCCCAGGTTAAGGCCCTGGGGGAAGATGAACAATTGGCCGTGGCGGCCCAGTTAGCAACCCAAAAAGCCCAACGGGATCAACTACAGCAACGCTACAACGACAGCGATCGCCAAATCACCGATCATCAACAGCAGGTGGGGAAAATTCAGGCGGAAATTAGCCAGAGTCAACAGCAGTTTTTGCAAATTCAACAGGAAAAATCCTTCCATAACACCCAAACCTTGCCCCAACTGGAAGCCGCCGTGCAAACCAGTCAACAGCACCTGGAGCAACTCCGGCATCAATCCCAGGCGATCGCCTCTGCCTCCGAAGCTTGGGTGCAGGAACAAACCCAGCTCAGCCGCACTGTCAACCAATTACAAGACCAATTAATCCCCCAACGCAGTCAGTTGGCCCAGCTAGAAGAACGCCAACAACAATTGCTGACTAATTTGGCTGAATTGACCCCTCTGCTGGTCAAAGTGTCGGGGGAATTGGCGGAAAAACGGGTTGCCCAAGGGCAGTTCAACTCCGAGGGGGAAGCCTTAACCAGTCAAATTCAAACCCTGGCCAGCGATTTGGCCCAACTGGAACAGGAACGGAGTTTGCTCCAGGAAACCCAAGCCCGCTTGCTCAAAGAACAACAGGAAAAGCAACGGCAATTGGACAAATTAGAAGCGGCCAGCCAAGCCCAGCAAGAGGTGCAGGGGACCTACGCCACCAAAGTGATTTTGCAGTCGGATTTGCCTGGGGTCTGCGGCTTAGTGGCCCAACTGGGTCAGGTGGAGCCCCAGTACCAGCTAGCCCTGGAAATTGCGGCCGGGGGTCGTTTGGGCTTTTTAGTGGTGGAAGATGATGGAGTAGCGGCGGCGGGCATTGAAATCCTCAAACAGGCTAAGGCAGGGCGGGCTACCTTTTTGCCCCTTAATAAAATTCGTCCCCCCCGTGGTCAAAATCCCAATCTCAGTTACGCCCACGGTTACATTGATTTAGCCGTAAATTTAATCGACGGCGATCGCCGTTACGCAGATATTTTCGCCTTTGTTTTTGGCAACACATTGGTTTTTGATAGCTTGGTTAACGCCCGCAACCACCTCGGCAAACATCGCATTGTCACGCTGGAGGGGGATTTACTAGAAGCTAGCGGGGCCATGAGTGGCGGCAGCCGTAATCAACGCTCAGGGCTACGGTTTGGCACCATGGTCAGTGAGGATACGGCAGAGGTGAAACAGTTACGTCAACGGTTGCAGGACATTCACCAGATCCAGGGTCGTAACGAAGAATTATTACTAGAAAGAACCGTTCGCAGTAAGCAATTAAGCCAACAACTGCTGGAAATGCGCCAACAACAAAGGGAAGTACAACTCCACGGCGAGCAAACGGAACGGGACATTAATCGCCTCAGCCAACAGCAAACAGAAATCAATCAACAACAAATTAATCAACAGCAAAAGCTAGAAGAATTGCAACGCAATTTAGCTTTGTTGCAGCAATCTTTGCCGCCCTTAGAACAACAGCTAGCCTCTGCTCAGCAACAGTTGGCTGCTTTGGAAACTTCCCAAACCCATCAACAATGGCAAACTATCCAGGGCCAAATTCGCACGGTGGAAGCGGAGTATCAAAATCAACTGCAAGCGTTACGCCAGGGGGAAGACCACCTCAAGGATTTACATAACAGTAGCCAACGCCTAGAGGAAAAAATTAGCCAAGCCCAGGAAAAAATTGCCCAACACCAAGCCCAGGATCAAACCCTGGCCCAGGAACAGGAGCAGTTAAAAATAGCTTTGGCGGAAATGAACACAGCCATCCAAACCACGGAAACCCAGTTGGCGAAACTATCGGAAAAATTGGGTAGTACTAAGCAAGAAAGGGACCAGCTAGAAACCCAACTTAATCAACTCCGTAGTCAACAGCAGGAACAGCAATGGCAGTGGTAAAAGTGACAAACTCATCAACA
>NZ_JADEWJ010000311.1:0-4123 GCF_015207725.1 Synechocystis sp. LEGE 06083 | reverse complement strand
TGTAGTGGTTTTACCTAAAATACTGCCGGAAACCACCGCCACCGCACCAAATTCCCCCATGGCCCTGGCATTGGTTAATAGAACTCCATAGAGTAAGCCCCAACGGATATTGGGCAACGTCACTCGCCAGAAAATTTGCCAATCCTTCGCCCCCAAGGTGCGGGCGGCCTCTTCCTGTTCCGGCCCCAATTCTTCCAGTACGGGAATCACTTCCCTGGCCACAAAGGGTAAGGTCACAAAAATAGTGGCGATCGCCATGCCAGGGACAGCAAACAGTATTTGCACATCGAGAGCGGCGAACCAGCTACCAATCCAGCCATTTTTGCCGTAGAGCAGAACAATCATCAAGCCGGCCACCACGGGGGAAATGGAGAAAGGTAAATCTAAAATGCTTAGAAATAGGGCCCGACCGGGGAATTGATTGCGGGCCAAAACCCAGGCGGCACAAAGACCAAATACCGTATTCAACGGGACGGAAATTAGGGCCATCACAACGGTCAGTTGCAGGGCAGACTGAAAATTGTGGTTCCCCAGGGCTTCTATAAATGGCCCCACCCCCTTATGAAAAGCTTCGTAAAAAACGGCGATCGCCGGCAACAGTAAAACTAAAACTAAGTAAAATAAAGCCAGGGCAATGAGTAGATGTTTAACCCTAAATGTTCGGGGTAATTTAATCGTTGGCATAGCGGCGTCCCCATTGTTGTAGCAAATTAATAATCAGCAATAATATCAGTGAAACAAATAAAAGCACTGCACCAATTACCGTCGCAGCAGGATAATCATATTGTTCGAGCCGCTCAAAAACTAACACCGGGGCAATCAAATCCTGAAAGGGAATATTGGACGCAATTAAAACCACTGAACCATACTCCCCTACTGCCCGGGAAAAACCCAAAGCCACTCCAGTTAGAATGGGGGGAATTAAAGGGGGAAAAATAACTCGCCAAAAGGTTTGAAATTCCGTTGCCCCCAAAGACCAAGCCGCTTCTTCTGCTTCCTCTTCCATTTCTTCCAAAACCGGTTGTAAGGTGCGGACAATAAAGGGTAAGGAAATAAAAACCATTGCCACAAATACCCCCAGGCGACTGAAGGCAATTTTAATACCAAAGGGAGCAAAAAATTGACCAACCCAGCCCGTTTGACTGTATAAAGTGGCCAATACTAAACCGGCCACGGAAGTGGGCAGAGCAAAGGGTAAATCCACCATAGCATCGACAATTTTTTTGCCAGGGAATTGGTAACGCACTAACACCCAGGCAACCAACGTTCCCATCACACCGTTGATCATCCCCGCTGCTAAGGCCGTGAGGAAGGTAACGTTATACGTGGAAACGGCGATGGGAGTGGTGGCAATTTGCCAAAATCCTTCTAAGCCTAAGGAAGCTGATTTGGCCAGCAAAGCGGCAATGGGTAACCATAGAATTAGTAAAAGATAGGTGATGGTAACTACCCAGGGCAGGGAAATGTATTGCCAAAAATTAAACTTAGCTAAACGTATGGCTAGGGAAGACATATTCAAATTTGTTGTCATGTTACCAACCGTCGAGATCCTGGTCTAAAACTGTGCTGACTTGCAATTCTTCTAGGTAAGTTAAGGCATCATTAATTGCTTCACTCTGACCAATTAAGGTTAATTTAAATTGCCCCTGACCACCGTTAGTGCCCAAAGTTGCCGCTAGAATATTTACCTGTAGTTGATAACGACTTACCAGTTGAGTAATAAGCGGTTCTTGACGATAGCTTTCAGGAATAGTGAGGTAAAGAGTTATCTCTGTAAGGCGATCTGAGCCATTGACGCTGGGGGAAGAGAAAGTTGGTGATTTCATAGATTACCTAAGCTTAATTAGAATTCTTAATCGGAGTTGTTGAATTTCTATTGCTTGCCGATTTTAGTGATCACTTGGTCAAAGACACCACCTTCATCAAAAAATTCGGCTTGGGCTTTTTTCCAACCCCCAAAATCCTCAATGGTGGCTAGGTTTTTCACTTGGGGAAATTGACTGGCAAACTTAGTTAGGACTTCTTGATTAACGGGGCGGAAGCCTGTTTCGGCAAAAATCTGTTGCGCTTCTGGGGTAAATAAATATTGCACAAAGGCGTCGGCCACTTCCCTGGTTCCTTTTTTATCCACGGTGCTATCAACAACGGCCACCGGTCCACTAATGGAAACATTGAAATCCTGGGGAATAATGTAGGGCTGATTTTCCCCTTTTTGTTTGGCTAACAGCACTTCATTTTCGTAGTTGAGCAAAACATTGCCTTGACCCTGTTTATAGAAAACATCCGTCGATTCCCGGGCATCCTTGGGCAAAACCGGCGCATTAGCCAAAACCTTGCTGGCAAAGTCAAAAGCTTGCTCCTCTGTGCCCCCAGTTTTGGTTACTGAACCCCAAAGGCCGAGAAAATTCCAGCGGGCGCCCCCGGAAGTTTTGGGGTTGGCGGTGATCACTTTAACTTCTGGTTTAGCCAAGTCAGACCATTTTTCCACTTTGATGTTGTCCGACTCCCTAGTTACAAAGGCGATGACGGAGTTAGTGACAATGGAGCCATTGGGGGCTTCCTCTTCCCAACCGGGTTGAATTAGCCCGGCACTTTCAATTTTTTGCACGTCGGAACTGAGGGCCAGGGCAACGATATCCGCTTCTAGTCCATCCACCACGGCTCTAGTCTGACTGCCGGAACCGCCATAGCTTTGCTCAAAAGTGACATCTTGTCCGGTTTTGGTTTTCCACTCTTCTGTGAATTTAGGAATGATTTTTTCAAAGGCATCCCTGGTGACGGCGTAGCTCACCAAGGTCAAATTCGCTGGAGCTTGACTGGCATTTTCCCCTGACCCGGGCTCGGTGGTGGCGGTGTTATTGCAAGCGGTGATACTGCCCATCATCAAAACGGCGATCGCCGAAAATCCCCAGCCAAAAGCAGATCGAGCCATCGTTAACTCCTTGAAATTGTGACCTGTGTGTAACTTTGATAAATCATACTTGAATTTGAAATGTTTTGCAATTTATTTTCAGAGTGTGCATAAAAATATTTCGCTTGTATCGTCAGCGTGTTGTTATCGGTGTGAATTCTCCGTTCTGCCGGGATTCGGTCTGTGTCATGATTGAAGTGGGATTTGCCCGACCGTGAACTGGGGCACTGGAAGTTATCTCTGAGTTCTATGGCTAAACGATCGCCTGCCTTATCCCCTGCCCTGCCGGAACGATTAGTGCAAGAAAGCTATCTTTTTCGGGGCATGGACCTCCCATCAGTAGCGGATTATCTTGCTTCAGCAGAACTTAAAATTGAAAAACTATTCTCAAATCGCCCCATTTACACCGCATTTCTGCCCGATCAAACCCTGGATAGTCTTTATGTGATGTTGGATGATGGTGTCGTAATTACCCGTAGTACTCCCCTAGACCGCATCATTGCCATTAACTATGCCGGCAGTTGCTTTGGTTGGCGTAGTTTGCCCTTTAGCTATGGTTTAGCCAGTAAATCTTTTCCCTGTTCCGTCGAGGTTTATAAAACTACCCACGTCATTAAAATTCCCCTCGCTACTGTTCAGCAAATTTATGAAAATAGCGAAATTTTTCGGGAACGCTATCGATTTTTATTTGAATTGCAACAAAAATTTGAATATCATCTACTCAATTGCAGCACCTATCCCCCTCAAGCGGTGGCGAGTTTATTGCGGGCGTTGATTTATCAAGAACGGGAATTGGGCAACCAACCCGATCGCCAGGGTAATTACATTTTTGATTTACCAATTGACGTCATTGCCAGGGCTTGTCAACTGAATCAAAGAACAGTGGAACAGGTGCTGAAGGGCATGCAAAAACACCATTTGATCACCATTCCCAAGGGGGAAAAGGAGGATCTCATTCAAATTCTGGCCCCGGAAGGACTGAAGGAAGTGTATAGTGCCACCCGGGAAAAGGTTAACTGGTGGCCTTTGAAATAGGAGTTGCAATGGTTGTGATAGATTTAAATAAAATTAAGGCACTTTTGTTTACTATCCCTCTTTCATCAAAATGGGTGAATTAGAATGGAGATAAAAGGCTGGAAAGCTTGGAGGGAGTATGACGAAGGTAAGAGAAGCGAAAAAGACAGTACAATGTGTAGACACGTATAGTGAACT
>NZ_JADEWJ010000310.1:0-4128 GCF_015207725.1 Synechocystis sp. LEGE 06083 | reverse complement strand
TACCTGGCTTTGCAACGTATTTGCCGCAAATGGACTATGCCCATCCAGCATTGGAAGGCGGCTCTTGCTTGTTTTGCTATTGAACACCCTAATTCTTTTCTTTTCTAATTTCCCCTTTACACAAATTTCTTGACACTCCCACTGTTGCCAATCTTCCGGCTCATCACTATGCTCAAATGCCATCAATGAGCGTACTGGGGTTGCATTATGTTTCCGTAAAAATTGCATTTCACCACCCAAATTACGGATGTGGGCTTCTGGTTTAATGCCAATGTCTGCTTCAGCCCTCAAAAATAAACGCAACTGAGACGATAAATCCAAATAGCCTTTATTGTATGGGGTTGCCGTCAGCAGAATACAACGACTGCCACTCTGCTCTATGTATTCTTTAATCGCCTGATATCGTTTTCCTTCACGGTTACGTAGGTTATGACTCTCATCAATCAGTACCAAACGAAACCGGGCAGGCACTTCCGGCAATCTTTGTTCCACTTGGCTAATCGGGACAACCTTACCCCGCAGACCATAGCGATCAACATAGCCTTGCCACATTGACTCAAGATTCTTCGGACAAATAATTAAGGTACTCGTCCCATATTCCTCCTCACACACATGGGCGATCGCCGTTCCCACTAACGTTTTCCCTAGACCAACCACATCACCGATCACTACTCCATTGCGCTTATCGATATGCTGCATCGCTACTCGTACAGCCTGCTCTTGAAATTCCAACAAACCAAAATTTTTCGGAGCTTGATATCGACTCAAACCATCCCGTGCTTCCTGCGACAGATGATAAGCCATCTTCAGATAAATATAAAAAGGAGGTAGTTGCTTTCCAGCCCAACTTTCATCAATCACCTTAATCAAGTCTTGGGAAATATCGAGAGAAAAATTATCCTCCCATCGTTCAATAAACCACTCTTCTAACTTCTTTGTATCGTCTCGGTCTGTGACTTCAACATTCAGTTCACCCTGACCACTTAAACCAGAGAAAGTCAGATTACTACTACCAACATAACCAATGCGAGGTGTAATCTTATCTTCTCGATAAATTAGATAAAGCTTGGCATGGAGTAGATGACGTAAAAATAGTTTAACTTCTAGTTTTTCAGCTTGCAATTGTGCTTTTAATCGTTTGAGGCTTGCTTCATCTCTTGCAGTAGGAACGCCATAGGTTAACTGCTCCCGAAATTCATGAGCCATAATCTTTTTCAACTCGTTTGCCTGTTCATTCGACATCCGCTGATTTGCACGCTTGGTAATAGACAAACTATGCTTAAGTTCATCGTTAGGCGGCTTCTGCATTCCCACCAATAAGCGACAATTTTGACCTTTCCCGGCAGTAAATTGCTCGACTTCATCCTCTAACTCTCGCCAACCACGCAGGTTAAAGTAGCCAACACAAAAATCCGAACGATAACCTTCCTTTAGACAATGCTTAAGCTCTGGCAGTAGAGGAAAATCGCAATTGTCATAGATTGAAGACATGGACGTTTAACCCTTCTCTTCCAATATCGCCAGCCTTTTCTCCAACCTACGAACCCGCTCCACCAGGGGCAAACTGTCGTTATCACCCACATAAGAGGCAATAGCAGCCAAGACTCCTTCAGTCACCGTCAAACCCTGCTGGTCAAGATAAGACTCCAACCGAGCAAGTAACGGGTCTGGAACTCGGATAGATAAACGCCGACTTTCCATAACTGACAATAGTTTTCTAGCGTATGACGGAATGCTATCGCAAGATTAGATCAAGCGTTGCAAAGTCTTAACAAATCGTGATAGTTAACTAAAAGGTTATTAATCGGGGCTTCAGCGGGTGAGATCCAACTTAGGTCTTTCAAAAACCTGAACGAATACTGAAGGCGGCAACAGGCGCAAAACCTCCTGGGCCAAACCATAGGCTTTCCTTGGGCCCTTCACCTCCAGTTCCATCGACGAAAACGAGTCAATCTCTAACTTGTAGTCCCGGCAATAAATCCAGAGCCAGTCATCGCATTGTGAACCCCATTCCAAGCGTGGGAAGTGGTCAGACAAGATTGACACAACTAACTCAAAATCTGACCGTCGTAATTCTGCAAAGATTACCCACTCGTTTTGATCCATACTGGTTACGACCATTGGGCACAATTATTACTAGGGATTATGAGAGAAGACCTGTTACTGTTCCTAGGCAGGGTTCCCCTCTTGATTTCCTACCCAATCTGGTCAGCTAAAACCTTTCAACAAAACCTTAGCGTTAACTGCCCAGGTGTAATATTCCCCCGTTGCCTGCGGTGATAGTGGAGATGGCAGGGAGAGCATAGGGCCATCAAATTACTAGGGGAGTTGTTACTTGGATCATAATCACAATGATGCACCGCCATCCTAAGCCTATACCGTTCCTCCTTTAGCAGACCCTTCCCCTCCCCAGGCTTAAGACATTGCACCCCACACCGTTCACAGACCCAACTAACGGACTGCTTTTTGGTAGCGGCTATATTTTTCCAGTCCGGCGAGTAACGATCATCTTTCATCCAAAACCCCTAGTAAAAAATTCAACTCCCACTCTTAACCCCTAGTAATTTTTTTAAAACACCCTGGCAACATTTTACGATTATAAACGTCTCCCTATCTAGACATTCAGAAGTTTAAACAGTTAAACGTCTAAACTTTTAAACACTTAACCATCCAATGATTATCACCGTTACTGCCTTTAAAGGTGGGGTAGGTAAAACCACAAGCTCTATTCACTTGGCGGCCTACCTTAATAACAAAGCCCCAACAATTCTGATTGATGGAGACTTAAATCGTTCGGCATTGCTGTGGGCATCCCACCAAAAGCTAGATTTTCCTGTTGTGGATGAGAGAGAAGGACTAAAAGCGGCCCGTAATTATGAGCACATCGTTGTTGATACTCCAGCTAGACCAGAAATTGAAGAAATTCGCTCCCTTGCTAGAGGATGTGACTTGATGGTTTTGCCAACCTCCCCCGATGCCCTTTCCATGGGAGCATTACAAGCAAACATCCAGACGTTTAAACAGCTAAACATTCCAAACTTTCGGATTTTAATGACCATCGTTCCGCCAAAACCTTCCACAGCAGGAATAGAAGCCAAGGAATATCTCCAAAGCTTAGGATTGCCTGTTTTTAAACGCATGATCACTCGATATGCCGCTTTTCCCAAAGCCGCCTTAGAGGGTTGTGTTGTTCGTGATGTCAAAGGCGATCGATATGCGGGGGCCGGTTGGAATGATTACAAAACCGTGGGAGGTGAAATTTATGGCTAAGGAAAAAAATCGCTTTGCAGGCTTTGAGAATTTTGTTCAGGCAGAATCAACTAGCTCAGAGTCAGCCCAAGGAAAACCAGAAGCGGCGATCGCAAAAAGCAAAGATCCCAATTTCAAAAAAACAACCCTCTACCTTTCCAAAGCCACCCACCTGAAATTACGCACCCATACCTTAAGCACTGAACAAGATATGTCCGAATTGGTGGAGGAGCTGTTAGTCGATTATTTCAAACGTCTAGACAGTTAAACAGGGAAACGTTCACTCAACTTTAACCTTAAGTGCTTAAACGGCTAACAATACAGACAGATAAGCGTCTAACCATTTAGACAGTTATTATAATTGGTTAGTTCAAAATCCATCAAAAAGTGAGCTGTCACCGACAGGCGTTAGGAAGGCTTCATAGGTTAGTACAATCTTTGCCAAGATATTGAAGGATAACGGTTACATCGAGTTTTTTTCTATCCCATTCCTGCACCACATCAAGCTTGTCCTTGGGGATATACTTCGACCCCTTGTGCTGTCTGATGCCATTCTCCCAAAGCTCATAGTGATAATAGTACTGCTCATAGGATTTTCTGCCCCTTGAGGTCTGTTTTTCGCAATAGTGCAATTGGATGTAACCACTACCCTGACCCCGAGATCTCCGTTTGGATTTTCGCTCAGAATTTTTACTAGGGGATAAGGGAATGGAGGTAGAGGATTCGCTTGAGGGCAATACTGGCTTGTCCTGGGGTAACGGTTCTGCCGGCCAACTTGCGGGCTTTAATTCTGCCGGGGGTTCCGGTGGGGACAATGCAGAATTGGGGGCCAAGGCCTGAAACCAGTGAGAAGGATAACCCTGAATCAGAGCATAGGCG
>NZ_JADEWJ010000309.1:0-4129 GCF_015207725.1 Synechocystis sp. LEGE 06083 | reverse complement strand
GTAAATCGGGGGCATTAAATGCCGTTTTTCCCCAGACCACAGGCGAAATTATCGGAGTTTTTGACGCAGATGCCTGGCTTGAGCCTAACGCGATCCGCCGCGCTGTACTCCCCTTTCATCAGCCAGAGGTGGGAGGCGTTCAACTGCGAAAACAATTGCTCAATGCTGGCATGAACGGTTTAACCCAATTTCAACAGTGGGAACAGAGTTTTGATGCCGCTTTACAGTGCCAACGATCAGCCGCAGGGGCCTGGGTTGATTTGCGTGGAAATGGCACATTTATTCTTCGCCAAAGCCTACAGCAGTGCGGTGGCTGGAATGAAGACACCCTCGCAGATGACCTAGACTTGACTTTTCAGCTTTACTTGGCAAGGTTTAAGATTGTTTTTCTGCCTGATACTTCTGTTTACGAAGAAGGGACAACAAATTGGCGGCAATTTTGGCAACAACGCTGTCGCTGGGCAGAAGGTGGTTATCAGCGTTATATAGATTACTTTGCCCCGCTTTGCCAGATTCGAGGGTATGCGGCCATTGATTTATGGATGTTTTTGATATTGCAGTTTTTGCTACCGCTAGGACTATTAGCCGATGGCGCATGGTCACTAACAACGGAACAATTACTTGTTTTGTGGCCATTGCAAACCATTTTAGGGCTGATTTTAATGGTGGAGATGGGGCGGGGATTAATTAAATTTGAGAACCGACGCGGCTGGGGATTACTCAATAGTACGGTGGGGGGATTATTGTATATGGGGCATTGGATTCCAGTGATGCTGGTAACGGTATTGAAGCTCTGTATTGTGCGTCAATCGCTAGTGTGGCATCGGGTGGAACATGGGCAAATGGTGGGAGGAGGTGAAAACTAATGTGGGATCTGGTCATTCAAAATGGACTCGTTTTTGATGGAAATGGGTCACCTCCTATCCTGCAAGATGTTGCTGTTGCCCAGGGCAAAATTGTCGCCCTGGCCCCCCAGTTAAACCTACCAGCGAAAAAAGTAATTGATGCCCACGATCACTGGGTTACACCTGGCTTTTTAGATATTCATACCCACTACGATCTGGAATTAGAAGTCGCACCTGGGTTAACAGAATCAGTGCGGCATGGGGTCACGACGGTTATTATCGGAAATTGTAGTTTATCCATTGCAATTGGTGAGCCAGTCATGTTGGCTGCCATGTTTCAACGAGTAGAAACCCTACCCCATCGTTTTCTGCAAAAATGGCTAGAAAAGGCGATCATTTGGGATAGTCCTGGGGAGTATTTAGCCCATCTCCAAACCTTGCCCCTCGGCCCTAATGTATCCCCTCTCCTCGGTCATAGCGGTCTCCGTGCTCACGTTATGGGACTAGAACGTAGTTTAACTGACCAACCAACCCCCCTCGAATTAAAAACCATGGGAAATATCCTACAAAATGCCTTAGAAGCAGGTTTTTTAGGGTTTTCTATTGATATGTTTCCCTGGCATTGGATGAGTGGTCAATGGTCGGCCCATACCATCCCTTCTCAACACGCCCAATTTCCAGAATATGACTATTTAGCGAATCTGTGTCGTCAAGCCAATCGCGTTTTACAAGTAACTCCCAATCCCCAAAATTTAGCTTCTTTCTGGCACGTTTTTTGTTTAGGCATGGGATTGGGCCAAAAGCCCTTAAAAATGACTGTGCTATCAGCTTTGGATTTTGTTCATGCACGGCAATTATGGCGAGGGTTTGCTCCTTTATTGGCTCTATGGAATAATATATTAGGCGGTAACGTGCGGTTTCAAACCTTAACAGAGCCCTTTACGGTCTATGGAGAAGGGCCAATGACTCCCTTATTTGAAGAGTTTGCAACGGGGGCCAAGTTAAATAGTTGTACAAGCCGAGTCGAGCGGCAAAATCTGTGGCGATCGCCCCTTTTTCGAGAGCAGTTTCGTAACGATTGGGAACGAAGTAAAAACAAATCTTTTCATCGTCAATTAGAGCAAATGATCATTACCCGTAGTCCGATTGCGGACTGGGAGGGACAAAACATTGCTGAGGTAGCAGCCAAGGAAAACCGAGATCCCCTAGGCTTTTTTATAGAAGCCCTAGTTGAATACGATACCGATCTACACTGGTTGACCACTGCCGCCAATGATCGTCTCCAACCTCGACTAGAGCTAATGAAACATCCCTATATTTTCCCTGGGTTTACCGATGCAGGGGCGCATATGCGTAATTTAGGCTATTACGATGGTGCACTGTCATTATTAAAACAAGCTATGACCACTGGATTTTTAACTCCTGAAGCTGCAATCCATCGCGTTACAGGTGAACCAGCCCAATGGTTTGGATTAAATACGGGGGTTCTTAAAGTTGGTTCTCAAGCTGATTTACTCATCCTTAATCCCCAAGCATTGCACGCAGAAATTAGTCCGATGGAGGCGATCGCCGATCCCAATTTAGATGGTGAATTACGGATAGTCAAACGCGGTTCGGAAACGATTATTGATGCTGTTTACATCAACGGAGAGTTAGTTGTTCAAAAAGGGGAAGTAAGCAATCAATTAGGAAAGCAAGCCTATGGCTCTTTACTGTTTCCCCATACTCATTCTTAACCAGTCAATGCTCAGGAAATCAATTACTTTAGAGTCTCAATTAGCAAACAACTAATTTTAATATGCCCTCTCCTAGTCAAAGAAACAAAATTAACACTCACATTCTTGATCATCCTTTTACGGACTATTGGGATATTTTTGTTTTAAAGCACCAAAATCCTCTCAATATCGCGTTGCATTTAGTGGGTATTGTCATCTTCTATGGACTTCTATTAAGTGCTTGGCAATTACACCAACCTTTACTCTTATTTGCATTGCCCTTAAGTCAGTTAACAGGATTACTGGGACATTTTTTCTTTGAAAAAAGTCATATTGACTTACAAGATGCCATTTTTTCTTGGCGAGCTTCATTTTGCCTTGGTCGCTTATTTTGGCAAGTGCTCACTGGCAAATATATCCACACTATCGAAAGTCATTTAGAAGAATTGAGTAAGATTTATCCTATTCAAAATAATACGTTAAGGCTTAATGCTCAAAGCCCACCTTCGGAGGAGATCGTAAGACTTAGCATGGTATCGCATCCTATGGATGTTAAATAGGTCAAAAATAATAAAGACAAGTCACGGACATTTTCTTTTGCTTATCGTCTATTTTTTCCCTTTTGTTACTGGCTGACTACCCACACCCAAGGTTACTGACCGGCAGACCCCCGAAGGCATAACAATTAACTTCACTTAAGGCTTATCTAGAAGATTAATGGCGCAGGCTGCGTGACGGATCTATAGGCGATCGCCCCATCAACTGAAGGTAGGCTGTCTGAGCTATTCACCATCCTATGAAAGAAATCCAGAAAATTAGTCAGCTAACTCCCGCCCAGGAAGACCAGCTCACCGATTACCGGAAGAAGTGGCGAAAATTGACGTTTTCCACCGACGCTTCGGCTGAGGCAGCAATTCAAGTATCAGTCGGTAAAGCTTACAGCTACCTGAATCTGCCGACACCTGAGATTTTCGTCGTTGAAAGTCTATTTGATATTCCAGATTCTTTCTGGGTAAGTTCTCACTGGCAAAATCCAGGCAATGCAGTTTCCTTACACGACAAGCTGTTGCAGCCTTTAATCGCAACAGTCTCTAGCCAGGTTGCGGGGCAGCTTTGGGGAAAACTGTGGAATATTGCGCCACGATTAGACTATCTCGATGGCTATACTCCGCTTTACCAAAGGGGATGGAACCGGGATGACTGTGAGAAGATGCAGATTGATGCTTTCTTCAAAAGCTTATATGGGCTGCGCCACTGCGGTCGTATTGACTTTTGCCAAGGGGCTTTGGGCTGCACCCTGGACGTTGATGCCTGGGAGGCGCTTTATGGCTTGGTTCAACAAGGGGGCTGGCTGTTTCCCTACGAGCATCTCTGCCTCGCAGTCCAAAAGCGCCTGATTCGTTCCATCAGCGGTCCGTTCGGAGCTGAGAATGAATAACCCAATCGCAGCAAGCTGCGGGGTATCTAGATGGGAAAAAGGTTCATCTGTTGCATACGAGCCTTCTCTTTTTCATCTCCTTGCTCTTGAATATAGCGCCTGACAATTTCGATACTTACACCATCCCCTAC
>NZ_JADEWJ010000308.1:0-4174 GCF_015207725.1 Synechocystis sp. LEGE 06083 | reverse complement strand
GTGAAAGATAAAGTATATGCCCACCATTCCCACCACAGCAGCTAGGGCAAACCAACTGAATTGGGTCGTCCAGGCAATAATTTGCTCAATGGTGACCACCCGCCCTAAAAAGTAGGCCAAACTGACAGTTATGGTGGCCCAAACGGAAGCACCGCCGATGTTGTAGAGCAAAAACTTGCCGTAGGGCATGCGGACAATGCCGGCCATGGGGCCCGCAAAAATCCTCAGCAGAGTGACAAAACGCCCCAAAAACACCGCTGCTGCCCCATTTTGGCTAAATTTATGCCGGGCTTGGTCTAGCTTTTCCTGGGGAATGTTAAACAGTTTGGCCGCCCTGGTCAGTAAGGGCCAACCGCCCCAACGTCCGACCCAGTAACCACAACTGTCGCCTAACACAGCCCCGGCGATCGCCGCAATTAATACACCGCCGTAACTTAAATCCCCACTGCCGGCCAAAAAGCCCCCCAACAGGGTTATGGTTTCTCCAGGGATGGGAATGCCCGCATTTTCCAAGGCAATGCCAAAGAATACGGCTCCGTAACCATATTGACGGGCCAATTCCTGCAATGTCTCTAGCGAAAAAAATTCCCAACCCATGGTGATGCTTATTTAATAATTCTTAATAATCTGCTTATTTTTAGTGTAGCGGATGGGAGTCTTGGATGCTGCCGAAGATTTTACTGCTCAGCAATGGCCATGGGGAAGATGCGATCGCCGTTAGTATTGGCCAGGCTTGGAGTGCACTGGCGGAGATGGAGCCGGGGGAAATATTAGTGGGATTGCCCTTGGTGGGGGAAGGCAGTAGTTATCGACGCTTAAACATTCCCCTAATTGGCCCGGTGAAAACCATGCCCTCCGGTGGCTTTAACAACATGGATGCCAGGGAACTATGGCGGGATGTGCAGGGGGGGCTATGGGGGCTCACTAAAGCCCAGTTGGGGAGTTTGAAACAATGGACAGCCCAAGGGGGCAAAGTTCTGGCAGTGGGGGATATCGTGCCCCTAGCTCTAGCTTGGTTGGGTAAAGCCGACTACGCCTTTGTGGGCACAGCCAAGTCGGAATATTATCTCCGCTCCCCCGTTGGGGAATGGTTACCCAGTACCCAAGCTTGGGAAAAATGGCTTGGTTCCGCCTACTATCCTTGGGAGCGGTGGTTAATGACGAGGAAAAATTGCAGAGCGGTCTTTCCCCGCGATCGCCTTACCCATGCAAGTTTATTAAGCCAAGGTGTGGCTAGTTTCCCCGTGGGCAATCCGATGATGGACGGTTTAAACCTGCGAGATTGCCAACCCCAACCGTTACAGCCAGGGCAGAGTTTGACCATTACCCTGTTACCCGGTTCCCGATCGCCAGAAATGGAACGCAATTGGGCCCTGATTGGGCAAAGTTTAACCTCCGTGTTAGCCCATTTTCCCGATGCTTCCGTAACTTTCCTGGCAGCGATTGCCCCTTCCCTGCCCTTAGCACCGTTAATGGCTGAAGTTGAAACCCAAGGTTGGCAACGATTGGAGGACAATAACCTGGAACTTTTGACCAACAAAGTTTCTTGCCTGATCAGGGGCCCCGTTTACCAAAAAAGCCAAGCCCGTCTGGTTTTGAGTCAACAGCAGTTTGCCGATTGTTTACACCATGCCCAAGCGGCGATCGCCATGGCCGGTACCGCCACGGAACAATTTGTCGGCCTTGGTAAACCGGTGATCAGTTTTCCCGGCCAAGGTCCCCAATACAATCCCTATTTTGCCCGCCGTCAAACCTGGCTTTTGGGGGAGTCCTTAATCATGTTAGATAGTCCTGAACAAACTGGTGAAGCTTTGCGACGAGTTTTGCATGATAGTGATCGACTAGAGGCGATCGCCCGTAATGGTCGGGAACGATTGGGGGAAGCTGGAGCGGCCCGCCGCATTGCAGAAATTCTCAGGGAACAATGGTGTTAGGCTTTTACCAGAAAAATTTCAGCGCTATCATCTACAAATGGATCTTGCTAACTGTTGCCGACAAACTCCGCCACAAATACCAACTAGCCAGACTGCGATAGGGCTGCCAATTTTCGCCATATTCAAACACTTTTTTCGGATTAGGGCGATCGGGCAATTGATACAATTTTTGAATCGCAATGCGGATTCCCAAATCTTGATTCGGTAAGATATCCTGGCGACGGAGACGAAATAAGAGAAAAAGCTGGGCCGTCCAAGGGCCAATGCCTTTAATAGCCGTTAACCGTTCAACAATGGCCAGATCATCCCAGGTTTCCAATTCAGATAAAGGGGGAAAATCATTTTGCAAGGCGATCGCTCAGATTTTTAAGTAGCGGGTTTTATAGCGGGAGATGCCCAGTGATCTTAACAATTCAGGATCAACATTAGCTAAATTTTCCGGTGCCCATCCCTTCGGTTGGGCATAGTCTAAAAATCTTTGGAATAACATTTGAGCTGTATTGGTATTGATTTGCTGACCAATAATCCCCCAGGCGATCGCCTCCAAGAGTGTGGTTCGGGGTGGATGATGGGTCAATGAGCAAACTTCTAACCCATTAATTAAAGTGCCGAGTCGGGCATCTCGAGATTGTAAATATTCAATTCCTTGATTGAAATCAAGATCGTACAGGGTTTTTATCATCGATAATTGTTAAGCAGAGCGGTGCTTTCAATTTGACATGGCAAGGGGTAAAAATTAGTTTTAAATAGCCATTATTATGCCAAATATGGTTTAGATTAACTCAAAATTAAATTGCTTAATTGAGTATCTAATTTTGTCGTCTTATGCTTTGCCAAAATTCATCTAAGTTTCACCATAGGCACGAATAATCGCTTGGGAACCCTGGTCTTCTCCCCCCAACAATTGAATAGATTCAAACAAACTTTCTGCCAACGTAACCCCTGGTAATTCCCCCTTTTCAGCAGCTTCTCGGACAAGGCGTAGATCCTTAAGAAGATGTTTCACCATAAAACCTGGAGCAAAATCAGCTTTCGACATTTTCGGCCCCAAATTGGTTAAAGCCCAGGAACCCGCTGCCCCACTACCGCAAACATCAATCACTAAATTTGGTTCGATTCCCAACTGTTTGGAAAGTTGTATGGCCTCAGCAGCGGCGATCGCATGGAGACCACAAAGAACTTGATTACAGAGCTTAACCGCTTGACCACTGCCACTGAGACCACAATGAACTACTTTTTTCCCTATAGCTGTGAACACAGGCAAAGCTTCTTCAAAATCGGCAAGCTCTCCCCCCACCATGATGGTTAACGTACCGTTGACTGCACCAATATCGCCCCCGGTTACCGGTGCATCTAAAAAGCGCAAGCCCTTTGCTTTTAAAGTTGTGGCAAGCTCACAAGCCGCAGTTTTGCCAATAGTACTGCAATCAATTATTAAAGCTTGAGGTTTCGCATATTCAGCAATGCCCCCCGAACCTAAAATGAGTTGTTGAACATCTTTTTCGTCTCCAACACAGGTGAGAATAATATCCGCATTTTCCGCCGCTTCCGCAATGCTAGATACAACTTTAACTCCTGCTTTTGCCGCTTCTAGCGCAGAAGAACGATTCAAGCTGCGATTATAACCCATTGTTTGATAACCATGTTTGACCAGATTTTGAGCCATAGGACTGCCCATAACTCCTAAACCAAAAACAGCGATTTTGGAATTTTTCATAATAACTCTATACAGTTAAAACAACGAAGATAATAAGTTTAATAAATTAAAATAATCTATTCTAAAATTTTAATAAAAAATGATGTTTTATCTCTGCAATTTGTTTTTCAGTCTAACATTTATTTGAAAAGATAAAAATCAAGAAGATCAGCGAAATTCAATGGTTCTTGGTATTTTCATAGATATTCAAGAAGAAATTCATATAAAGAGCAATATATTAAATAAATTTGCAAAAAGTAAAGGACGAAAGATTCCAGTCCTGGGAAGGGTAAAAACTGGTTAAAATAATACAAGCTTTTTATAGGGTAAAAGATTGCAATTTAGATCCTGGCACTGAACATTGTATTGTCAATTTAACTCAGAAGCGAGGGATTTGAACAACATTTTTCGACAATGATCGTAAACTCATTATCTAGGTGGTTAATCACCGGCAAGTAATTCTTGAGATCACAACATAAAGCTGCATGATAGACCTCTGAAAAAAGACTGAGCGAAGAATTTGGCATAATTGTCAGATATATCC
>NZ_JADEWJ010000307.1:0-4192 GCF_015207725.1 Synechocystis sp. LEGE 06083 | reverse complement strand
ATTTTGATACGTTCCGAGAATGAGCAAATCGCTGTCGCCACTGATAATGGCATCGGCCTGGGAGGCGATCGCCGTTGCCAAAACCATGGCATCTTTAGGATCCCGCAGTTCGGGAACTTCCAGGGGCTGGATAGGGAAAATAACGAAAATTTCCTGCATTCCGATCAGAATATCTTCCGATGTTAAAGAAAGTATTGCGAGCCTCTTTTGCAGTTTACGATAACTTAAAACTTTTTTTAACTCCTGCAAAATTTCTAAGGACGTACAACTGCAGACTTCTCCTTTCTTAGCCAACTCTATTAACTCTTTGGGTAAACCTTGCCATAACCACGCCGATAGCCAAAGGTTTGTGTCCAAGACAACCTTCATGATGCCGATTCTCTCTCAAGACGATTTTCATGACGTACTTCTCGGACAAGTTCGCAAATTTCTTCCATAATTTCATCGGTAAGTTCCTCACCATCCCTACTTAAATTTTGTCGCCACTGTTCCCAATCAAATTTAGGGATTTTTGTTAGTTCGATGGTATCTTCTTGAACCGTAATTCTATAGGTTTCACCGGGAACAAGTTTGGATCTAATTTCCGGGGGAAGCTCTAAAGTTTGTTCTACTGTGACGGTGGCGGTGAGAACTTGCTCGATGATGCTCATGGTCTGGAAAGAAAAGCAAAGATTACCACTACCATCATAGGTTACCCAGCCCAGGCAAGAATTTAATGCTTGCCCTGCCGGAACTACAGTGCTCTTTAATTAGTGTTGGCCGAGTGCCCTAACTCCTCTGCCATCAGAGAATGGTCAAGACACCTCACCATCGTCTGTGTGCAAGCTCAGAAATTTTCGCTGCCCCTTGCCATTTTATTTTTTCAAATCCTTAGCCATCTGGCGGAACATATCCAAACTGTTGTCGCTGGAACGGCGATCGTCGTTTGCGGGAGTGGTGTTGGCCGGAGATGGGGCGGAGTCTGTTTGGGCACTGGGGGCCGGCTGGCCATTGGCCTGGATTTTTTTCACTTCCATGGCAGAAACTTCCTTCACCACTTCCCCCCCTTGGGAATTAAGGGTTTTAGGAAAACTCCGTTTAATTTTGATTGGAGTCCGCATATATTCAGCATTGCCTAAGCTCTTGGCATCGTCGGTTTCGAGGAAAAATGCCTCTTTTTTTTCTGGTTGAGCGCCGGGGTTGGCTTCAATATCTTCGACGTACCGTGCTTTTTTACCAAATAAGCCAAATAATCCGGCCATTGATCGTTGCTCCTGGGATAATTGTTAAAATTTATTGCGAATTGTTAAATTTTAGCAACTTTTGCCCAGGCGACAATGGCCTTTGCCCTAGTCTGCTTTGGTTTGCAGGATTTGTCCCTGGACAACAGCTAGAAAATTACCGCCCCCCCTTCGTCATCATCGCCATCGTCCATGGCATCCCAATCCATGGTCTCATCCTGGTCCTGGTCATCTCCCTCTTCGTCATCATCATCCAAATCAATGTTGGCAGAACCTTTGGGGGCATTGTTAACTGCTCCGAGGTCAATTTGTTGACGGTAATAGTCCACACTGCGCACCTGCACGTCCACCTCGTTGCCTAAGCGGTAGGAAGTACGACTTTTGCGTCCCACTAGGGCACATTGACGACTGCGGAACTCATACCAATCATCTTTGAGGGAACTAACATGGACAAGGCCTTCAGCTAGTAGATCGAAAATTTGCACAAAGAAGCCGTAGGATTGGACGCCAGTGATTAACCCCCGGAAAATTTCCCCGGTGCGAGCTTTCATTTTTTCGGCTTTTTTCAGCCCCAACAGATCTTTTTCCGCATCTTCGGCGGTTTGCTCCCGGTCATTGAGTCCCAAGACCAACTGGTGCAAATCCCCTTCAATGGTTTCTTGGAGGTTGGGCGGCAACACATTCCAGCTAATTTGGTTGCGGCAGGTGTGGGCATTGAGCTCTACCCCAGTTTTCATTTGTTTGGTACGGCGATCGCGCCCCTCCGCCAATACGAGTTTCAGTAACCGTTGCACCACCAAGTCCCCATACCGTTGGGCCGGAGAAACACAGTGGGTATAACCGGAGTCGTAGGCGAGGGCAAAGTGGGGAGCGGGGTGGCTAAAGTACTTTTCGAGTTTGAGGGTATTGGCCAGCAAATGGTTTAACACCGCTTTAGCTGGCAGGGACTCAAATGCTTGGCTGAGGTGGTGGTAATGCTGGGGAATAATGTCCCCTTCTAGGTCAATTTTTACGCCTAAATCAAGGTTTTCCGCTAATTTAACAATGTCCGTCAGATCTTCTGCCTCCGGCGCTACTTGCCCACAGTAGAGACCCGGTATCCCCAGGGCTTGGAGTTGGAGAGCCACTTCCCGTTGCAACACCACCATCAGTTCTGCTAACAAGCTACGAATGGGTAGGGTTTCTTGGGTCATGATCACCCCTAAACGGCCCTCATCCAGGCGGGGGGAAGCCGTTTCCGTTTGGAGGTTGAAACTGCCCCGTTGCAGGCGTTGGGACTTTATTAGGGGGCAAATTTGGAAGAATAGTTCCTGGAGTAGACCGCTGTAGGGTTTCAAATCGTCATTGACGGATTCAATATCCGCCAGGGCCGTTTGCACTCCGCTGAAGTCCAGTTGGCGATCAATTTTGACCACACTGCTGTGGTATTCAAACCCTGTTACTTCCCCCCGGTCATCCACTGTGAGAAAGAAGGATAGGGCCAAACGATCTTCATCAGGGATGAGGGAACAGCGTCCGGTCAATCCTTCGGGGAAAAGGGGGCAAACCTGTTCTTCTAGATATACGGTGGTGCCCCGTTTACGGGCTAACTGGTCCAACAGACTATCTTCGGCGATGTAGTGGGCAATGTCGGTGATGTGAATGCCCACTTGCCATTGATTTGGCTGACTTTCTAGGCTCAGGGCCACTTCTTGCCAGGGTAAGGTTTCTCCCCGGAGGCGATCGCCAAAGGTAACTAACTGGAGTTTGCGGTAATCTTGCCTTTTCTTCAGTTCTCCGGGTTCAATTACCTTGGGCAAATTTTGCAGAGCTTCGATGGCTTCGGGAGTCCAACCTAGGGGTAAATCATGCTTACAGGAGACGATATCGGTATCGGCAGCGGCCTCAGCGTCACTACCCAACACTTTGGTAACTTCCCCTAGGGGCGGGTGCTGGGCAATGGGATAACGGAGAACGGAAACATGGACAAGGTGGTCCACTGCCTCTGCGAGGTTTTGCTCTTCGTCTTTGAGTTCTAGCTCAAATAGCAAGCGGTCATCCAGGGGCACAGCGCGGTAATTATCTTCGCTTTTTTTCACCTGGGCTAACAGAGAGGGGTTGGCCCGATCAAGAATGAGATGGACGGCCCCTTCTGGGGATTTGCGGCGGGTACCGTCTTTAATCACTTTGACCAAAACCCGATCGCCGTTCCAGGCATTGCTGAGATTCCCTTCCCGGACATAAATATCGGTGGCATCTTCATCGTCTTGGATGGCAAAACAAAAACCCTTACTGGAGCAACGCAGCCGTGCTTCTACCACATCTTCCCGGGATACCCGTTTGTATTTCCCCCGCTCCTTGACCAGTACGCCCATTTTTTCTAGGGCATCGAGGACAATCTGCAGGGCTTCTATGGCCTCAGGACTTTCACAACCTAATTTTTTTTCGAGAAATTTACCCGCTACTAATTTGTCATCAACAAAATAGGACAAAAGTGTGGCGATCGAATAATCCATGAAACTGAATCCTGAGGTGGGCTTACGGGGTGAAGGGAAGCGTTAGGATTGCCGCGGTTTGCCATTGCCCATAAAGTTTGTAGTGGAAAGCCGTCCTCAGTAAATTACTGAACTATGTCAACTGCAGATGTACAGATGTTTGGAACGGTGTTTCCCCCTCCCCCAATCCCTGGAAGGTGGGCGAGCCATGGCGGAGGGCAAGTAAACAAGTATTAAGGGCAATGCACCGATGGAAGCAAATCCGACGATGACAATCCATAACAACCCTCAATTGTATCAAAGAGGACGTCAACTTTGTGGTTGGGGCCTGTTGGTAAAGTTTAGGTTGACGCCCTAAATGGGGATTTTGATCCCCTTTCCCTCTGAGGTTAGATAGGGCAGGGAAAAGTTTAAAATCTCCTCTTAGTACGGGCTGCTTAACGGCTGTGCTGGGCCGCTAGAAGTTCATTAGCCCTGGGTTTGTAGAGCAAATAGAAC
>NZ_JADEWJ010000306.1:0-4209 GCF_015207725.1 Synechocystis sp. LEGE 06083 | reverse complement strand
ATCTAATGGGGGTCAAGGAGGACAAGTAGTAGAAGTCGGCCCCTACCATTTAGAACTGGCTACCCTCAAAGAAGCTGGCGGTTTCCATCTGGATTTTTACCTACAGAAAGGCATTGAACATGAAGCAGTTCCCAATGCCGTTGTGACCGGAAAAATTCAGTTTCCCGATGGTAGCCAGCAAGACATTAACTTTGCCTATAGTGATCAAGATAAGCACTATACAGCTCTTCTTTCTACCCAAGTCCTAGGGGATTATAAACTTGCAATTTTGAGTGACATTGATGGTGAAAAAGTCAACGGAAGATTCAACTTTAAATATTGAAATAGCTATGGACAGTAAATTGATTACCACTACCCATAGCTCATAAAATCCTAAAATTATCCAATTAATAAAAATCAATTAGTGTTTAATTTCCACCGTTTCTATTCTATTGGACACCCAAAAATCATTAATTTCCCCTGTATTTAATACTGGTTGACCTACAGAAGAGAACAGCAAACTAACTCCCATCAGAGCCATGATTGCATTCTCGGAAAAACTAATAATCCCTAAAGGTGCCTTTGAATTTCCTCCAATACAAGCACAATTCAAAGATAGTTTATCAATGTAAACAGCCTTAAAAACTGATGCTGTACCACTAATGCCAACTAAAAAAGAAACAATGCCAGTGGCTAATGGTGCTATTCCCGATAAATAACCCAAACCTAAGATTAATTCAATAAAAGGATAAGCTTTACCATAAGCTTTGCATTTTTTAGTAATCAAGTCATATTTTTCAAAGCTATTAGCAAAAGACTCAATATCCATTAACTTCAACGAGGCAAGCATGGATAAAGAAATTCCCATTAATCCAGTTAATCCTAGGGATGTTGCCAAGGTAATTAGCCCAGCCGTTGAAAATAGAGCAATTACTGGGGTATAGGAGTAATCAGCCTTTTCTGGATCAACCATCAACAGTTTAGCCAGGTCAGTATAGCCCCCAATCCTTGTCTCTCCTTGAAAGATTTGAGGTGTGGTTGCCACCTCATATTTGATCTTAAATGAATTAACTTCATCTTGAGTTGTTAATTTAATATCCTCGTAAGGAATACCTTGCTCTTGTAACAAATTGATAGCTTTCAGTCCCCAAGGGCAGTTATGGTCTGGAGTAGACATTCTATACACCTTCAGAAGTGTGGTTTCAGTTAGGCGTTCATGGACAATTGTCATTAGGCTCACCTCAAAAAAGATATTGCAGGTTAATAAGCTAAATGTAGACCCTGTAGTGGACTATAGAGTCAAGGGTTACAACCACTATTTTTTAATATTGTTTTTTATGTAAAGGGCTTGACCCTATAGCCAACTAGAGGGTTTACAATAGAAAGATTAGTACCCTTCAAAAAGAGTGAAGATTATGGTTAGTCTCTTAAAAATTGGGGATATTGCTAAACAGACCGGGGTTTCCGTCGGCACTCTAAGATATTATGAAACACTTCATTTACTCTTTCCTGAAGAAAGGGGAGACAATCATTATCGTTATTACAGCAAAAATGCTATTCAGCAAGTTAAATTTATTAAGAAAGCCCAGTCTTTAGGATTCTCTTTAGAAGAAATTAAGCAAATTTTAGAAGTTACAAGTCATGGAAAAAATCCTTGTGACTTAGTAAAAATATTATTGATCAACAAAATAACAGAGCTTGATCTTAAGATTAAAAGTATGATGTCATTCAAATCAGAATTAGAAAGGTATTCTTCTCAATGGTCATCTATATCTGATGATGATAATGAAGAGAGCTTTTGCCCACTCATTGCATCTGTTGACAGGTAATAAAATTCTTGGTGATCGCCTTATTGTTGGGAAGATAGCACCCGTCAGATTTGTGGGATATCTCTATGGAGTCAAATGTACCGAAATAATAGTCGATTTTAAAAAGAAATTGTTGATAACGCTTGCTCCTTTTCCTGTTCAGAAACCTCCAGATAGTGGGATAACACATTCAAATTCTTGTGGCCACTAATCTTTTGGATAACCCGCAAATTAATTCCCTTGCGACACATCATCGTTAACGCAGTCCGGCGGAAAGAATGGGTAGAAACTCCCCTAACACTAATCCTGTCAGTGGCGGCCTTCAATATTTTATGGGCCATGGAAGGATGAAGGTGTGACCCCACCCGTTTGCCACGAAACACATAGGACGATGGAAACCTAAAGCATTGTTGAGCTTGCCGATACTCATCAAACAAAGCTTGTAACGCTTGGGAAATGGCCACAGTGCGACTAGATTTGGTTTTGGTTTTTTCAATGCGGAAAGTCATGGCATCGGTGGTGACATCAGCCCAAGCCAGGGAACAGGCTTCCCCAATACGGCAACCAGTATAAAGACAAATGCCAAACAAGAGGCGATCGCGGGGAGTGAGCAATCCAACAGTAAACAGATCATGTAATTCCTGCTCAGTTAATACCTTTGCCTGTCCCTGACGGTTAATCTTCATTCAATAAAACTGAGGAAACATTGAATAGCTCCCACAACCCTAATTCTATCGTGGAATTTTCTTGACTCCCCACCTCTCAACATAAGTTATTGCAAATTTATCTCAGTTGATAAATTAGGGAAATTACTATTTTTTCTAAAATCGCCCCAAACAGTGTTTTACTTACGGAAACGATGAATCATACCTGAAAAGCAAAATATAAGGATTAGAGACGATTTTCAATGGTGTGTTTTGTACTGTTTTGTTCTGATTTTCATTTTCCTTGTCTGATTGGCTGGGGGTTATTACTAAGGAGTATCAAAAAAAGTTTTTTAAATACCACACGCTTTCAACATCAAATCCTGGGTTTGTAAGTTCTCAGTTGAATCTTGCTCAAAATCATCTAATTCATAGAATCCGCTTAGAACAATGGTTTGATTAATCTTTGTAAAGATATTAAGAACTTGATTGTTGTATGAATCTATATAATCAAGACAATTGTTGATTTCGGGATTATCAGGATATTTTTGCCCAAAATAAGCTGTTTTATCTGATAAATCTTTAATAGATTGCAAATAGCTTCCATTTATTGGCAACGATGGATTTTCTTGATAGATATTGATAGGCGTATTAAAAGCTTTGATGGATTCAAAAGTCAGGCTTTTTACTTCTCCGGGTATTTTATTGAAAAATATTCTGTAACCAATAAATCCAAGCAAAAATGTGGAAACAATAATTGCAAGACGTTTTTTACTGTTCATAATTAGCGATCGCCGTTGTTGAGTTCACAGCCCCAACCATCTTTATCCTTATCAAGGCGGTGGTCATCTTTGCCGGTAATCCTGACTGGCTTTTTTGAGTCGGGAATATCAGAACAATCAACGTCCCGGCCAATTGGTAGGCAAAGGTCAGGATAACTTGGATGACATTGAGCTGATGGGGTTTGAGCCAAAAGTAAAAACAATTCAATCATTAGTTTAATAGCGATCGCCACTGGACTTGCTTTATGGTACGCCGTTATGTTTTAGAACTGGATTAAGCTATCCCCTACATTAAAGGATTCAGGGCCTACCCCACTCAAGCCAACGAATTGCTAATTTTCCTTCCCGATCTTGGATAATCACCGATACAGCCTCCACAAAATCTTCCCCCTCCAAAGAAACGTATAACCAGACGACATCATTGGGTTCCATGGGGGGATATTGCCACTCCCTTAAGAGACATTCCTGCATAACGATCGCCCTGTCGATGGGGCCAGAACCATAGTCAATCATCGTTTCCACCGTTTGTCGTAGTATTTGGGGTGGATATTGCCGTTGCAGTTCCGGGGATAGCAAAGCGTAAGCCATGCTGTAATCCGCCACAGTTAGGAGATCGCCAAATAGTTGGGCTAATTGAATAGCTTGGTTAATCATTGTTGATCACGAGATTGATGGTAATAATCACCGCCACCATTGAACAGCAGTAAAAAGTATTTGGGCAGATAGGGCATTGCTCCCCTAACTTTAATCGGAGTTGGTAGAGATCGTCAGGTTAGAAACCCCTAGTAAAAGTTATTGGGGTCAATTTATCTGGACAAAATTTCCTATCTTCATTGGTAAATATCGCTATATTTTAGACCCTACTTAATAGCATCCCCAATAATCAACTCAGTAGT
This sequence comes from Synechocystis sp. LEGE 06083, assembly GCF_015207725.1. Lineage (NCBI taxonomy): Bacteria > Bacillati > Cyanobacteriota > Cyanophyceae > Synechococcales > Merismopediaceae > Synechocystis > Synechocystis sp. LEGE 06083. The sequence goes on along the minus strand of NZ_JADEWJ010000306.1, from coordinate 100 downwards.
TAACTAGGGTTGTCAGAGTATTAATGGATAAATCAGCAAAGCTTTAAAGAAAGTTAAATTTTTCAATCTTTGTGGTCATTTTTATTTAGCTATTGGACAA
>NZ_JADEWJ010000305.1:0-4249 GCF_015207725.1 Synechocystis sp. LEGE 06083 | reverse complement strand
ATCCTGTACCTTCATAACGACGATTGAGGGCACTATCAATCTGCACAAAAGGCTCAAAAATATTACTTAATCTTTCCGCCGCAATGCCAATGCCCGTATCTATGACGGTGAGATGTAGCTGGGGCAATTTACCATGGTGATCAGGAGCCCCTTCTTCCATGACCAAGTTAACCTGTAGGATTACCTTGCCCCCTTCCGGCGTAAATTTAATGGCGTTGTTAAGTAAATTAATTAGAACCTGACAAATCCTTCGTTTATCCACCACCACATCTGGTAGATTGGGTAGGATTTCGGATGACAAATTAACTCGCTTTTGTAGTGCAAAGTGTTGCACAAATGTCAAACTATGATTAACCAACGTCAGTAAATTAGTCGATTCCAAATCCAAGTCCATCTTGCCAGCTTCAATTTTGGAAAGATCAAGAATGTCGTTGATCAAGGAAAGTAAATGTTTGCCGCTTCTTTCCACCACTTCCAAAGATTGAACTTGTTTGCCATTTAAGGGTCCATAAAATTGATTTTGTAGAGCCTCAGCCATGCCTAAAATGGAGTTGAGGGGAGTACGCAATTCGTGGCTCATGTTTGCCAGAAATTCATCCTTCAGTTGGGTAGCTTTGGCTAAAATTTTGTTGGAAAGCTTTAATTGTTCTTCTGCTTTCTTAATCTCCGTAATATCGGCGATCGTGCCAATAATTCTATTGAGTAATTGATCTTTTTCCAGGTGAATTTGACCACGTAACAGACAATAATAAATCTGGCCTTCAGCGTCTTCTAAACGGAGTTCTACTGACAGGTCCACTGTTGGGTCGGCCAAACTTTGCTCAATAGTCTGCCAAAACACAGGGCGATCATTAGGGTGAATGAAAAAATCCCCATCTCCTCGCTCCAGGGGTTGCTCAAAGCCGAGCCAGGTAATCAAATTGGGGTCCACTTCAAAGTAGTGCAGTTGGGGCTGACATTCCCACACCCATACCCTAGTGGCTTGGGAAGCCAATTCGTAGCGTTGGGCAATTTCCACATATTTCCTTTCAGCAATTTCTAGGGCTTCCCGTTGATAAATCTGCAATTGATTGAAGGTATGCACCAGGGTTTGCCCCAAGAAACCAATCTCGTTACTTGGTAGGGGAGGCAAACTAAACTGCTCAACATTGTCATAATTAATTAATGCCCGGTGCAGTTTACCCAAAGGGGCCAAGACAGAATATCTAATTAGTAAACCCAATAACAGAACAATTACCACAGTGCCAATAATGAATGAAGCCACTACTAATAAAAGTGCCTGGTTAACCTCTCGGTTTAATTCCTGTTTTGCTAGGACTGTGATTGCCACTCCCCGTCGGTGGCTATTTTGGTCATGGGAATTTTCTCCCTGCTCAGGAAAAGAGTACGTATTAAAGGGAAGAGCATAAACCACCACTTCTTCACCATCAACTTTGGTAATTCGAGATTGGGGAATGCCACTGATGGAAACCTGTTCAAAAATAGGAAAAAGAGCTGGTGCGATTTGAGCATATTTTTTTTCCCGTGCCATTTTTATCCCCTCACCATGGGCAATGATGACACCGTTAGGATTGATGATTGAAATTGTTTGCACATTGGGCCAAGCCGCATAATTTTGCACTAAGCGATTGAGACGATAAACGTCCTTGGTCTCCACCAAACCTTCCGCTGCAAATTCCAAGCCTTCGGTCAATCGCTGGGCCCTTCTGGTAATATTAATTCTTGATTTTTCTTGTAATTGTTGCCTGGTAAAAACTATAGCTATGGCACTGGTAAACAGGAGAATGAGGGCGCAACCAGCTAGCAACTGGTAACGTAGGGGGCGGGTAAAAGTGGGTTTGTCCTGAATCATAGCTAAAGACGCTCCACAGCTTGGGAAAATGGTTGGGAATTTATGGCAATATCATCTCGAATAATCAAGCGATGACGACAACTTTCTCGTAATAATCGATAGTTTCTGGCAATGATGGACTCTAATCGTCTTTGCACTAACATTTCTTCATTCAAGATGCGATCGCCGTGAATCATACCCTGGAAACCTTGGACAAAGACTTCCACAGGGACCTCTAATTGTTGGGCCACAATGGCGAAAACCTCTTGGGGATTAGTTTCCACCGCATCCATTACCTCCAGCCATACTTGAATGAAGCGAATTAATTCTTCTCGTTTTTCCTGAACCACTTCTGCACGGGTTATCAGACCATCCACCACCATGCTGTCTAGTTCTGCGGTGGTGTAGATAATATTACCCCCAATTTCTTGGGCTGTTTTGTGCAACAGCGGTTCCCAAAGCACTGCTGCGTCAATGGAACCATCCTTGAGGTGAGCAATCCCTTCTTCGTTGGGTATGTCAACAATTTCCACTTCGTCCAGGTCTAAATCGTTGGCCCACAGGGCTTCAAGCAAAATTACGTGGGCAATACTGCCAAACCGAGCACTAATTTTTTTGCCAGCCATTTGGGCCATGAAATTTAATCCCGGCCGGGCCACAATGCCGTCGGAACCAGCGGAAACATCGGCAACGAGGATGAACTCTGGGGTGGCTTGGGGAAAATCTAATTGTATAGCCTGGGGCAAGGGAGCAAAACTAGCATCTTGGTAGCCCCGCATGGTGGCCCGGAGATTATCATTCTGTTCTTCAAAATGAACTAGCTTAACGTCTAGTCCCCGCTTGGTGAATAGGCCCTTAGCTTCGGCATACAGGATGACGCTATAACCAGGCCAGTCGTTCATGCCCACGGTGAGGGGTTGCAAAACCTGTCTTTGGTTCAGGCTGACCAGGGCGATCGCCGTTAGGATAAGAGTGAGCCCAAACCCTAGCAGGTTTTTGAGGGGATACTTCATGGCGATCTGGGGAAAATGGGAAAAACTGGCAAATTTTAGTCAATTTGCTTGCTCTGGTCAATAGCGTTCAGCAACCATGGAAAAATCAGCCTTAAGTCCCCCCGGTTATTGTCTCTATAAGGGAACTACCAGAGATCGGCGGTTACTGGTGGATTTTTTGGAGCGTACTTACCAGGCCCTCTTTCCAGAACGGCACGACTTCTCCCATTTGGGACAAACAGTGGAAAGTTATTTTTCTTGGCGATCGCCATTGTGGTGGGTCACTCCGGAGGTTGGCCAGGGGAGCCCTGTTCACCATGATAATAGTTTTTCTGTCGGGGAAGACCCCTTGGGATTGATGGCCCAAATTAACTTGCCAGTACAGGATCAGAGGGTAAATAACCAAGGGGAAAAAACTGCTTGTGCCCAGCCCATTGCCGGCCTTTGGCTCGGTAACGCCGTTGATCAGGTCACGGGCGATCGCCATGGCCATATTTTTATGCTCTATGTGGAGCCGGCCCACCGTCGTCGGGGTATTGCCACTGCTTTGATGGCCCAGGCCCAACAATGGGGTGAACAAAGAGGCGATCGGCGATTGGCGTTACAGGTTTTTACCCACAACCAAGGAGCCAAGGAACTGTATGAAAAATTTGGCTTTTCCCCCCACGCTCTACTAATGCAAAAAACTTGGTAGCTATGGCAATTGCCGCCGATTTTCCCAATCTGGTCAGCCTAATTGACCCCACGGCTTTAACCTTGCCGAGAAAGACTTTCTAAGGCAGGATTAACAGTGGCAGATTCCCCGGTAAGGCCCTCCATGTCCCATTCCTACCATTGTCGTATTTACGTTACCCTCCGTCCCTCCGTGCTGGACCCCGCCGGTACTGCTGTGCAATCCGGTTTGCAACAATTGGGGTACGATGGCGTTTCCCAGGTCAGAATTGGTAAATATATCGAATTAACCCTCGAGGCCCCGGACGAAGCCACCGCTTCCCAACAGCTAGACACCATGTGTGACCAACTATTGGCCAATACGGTGATCGAAAATTATTGCTTTGAAATTACTGCCCTAGAAGGTGCCGTCACGCCATGACCAGCTTTGGTATTATTGTTTTCCCCGGTTCCAACTGCGATCGGGACATTGCCACCGTCACCGCCGGTTTGTTAGACCAGCCGACCCGGTTTATTTGGCACCAGGAAACCGATCTCCATGGGGTAGATGTGGTGGTTTTGCCAGGGGGCTTTAGCTACGGCGATTATCTCCGCTGTGGGGCGATCGCCAGATTTTCCCCCATCATGGCCGCCATCATTGACCATGCCAAAGCAGGCAAAAGGGTGTTGGGCATCTGTAACGGTTTTCAAGTGCTGACGGAAGTTGGGTTATTGCCGGGGGCTTTAATCCGCAACCGGGATTTACATTTCATCT
>NZ_JADEWJ010000304.1:0-4277 GCF_015207725.1 Synechocystis sp. LEGE 06083 | reverse complement strand
CCTCAGTCTTCAGAAAATTTGTGGAGCTCCAATGGCGATTCATTTGATGGAGGATCGCAACATCAATTTTAATGATATTGGGGACGACTTAATGACCGAATTTCTGTCTCAAGCAAGTCTCCGTCTAGTAACCCATCCAGAAATCCGAGAAGCCTATGAAAATAAGTATGGCTTGAAATTTTGGCTACTACCTTCGGTTGTCAGTCCAGCATTGATGGCTGATCCCCCAGTTCTCCCCAAAGATGCCATTCTTTATCCCAACTCCGTTGGCGCTTTAATCGGTGCTCTAGAACCTACAGAATTAATAGAATCGCTAAAAATAACCCTGACTACCGCTGGCATTAGTCTGGATTGGTACAATGGAGCTTCTGGGATTCCGGAAGAAGATCCCTTCACTGATCTGCAAACACATCCTGAATGGGTTCAGCAATGGGGTTTGCATCCTCGGGGGATTTTGGCCGAATCAGAACTGGTGGAAAATCTGAGGAGCTACCCCTATTTGGTTATTCCGGTGGGGACTAGGACTGTCGGATCTTCAGATCAAAATCCCCGCCTTTGGCGAGTTCTATTGGCGGTGGCAGCTGTTCATCGCCCGGTCATTGTTCTGGGCAACCTCGATTCTAGCTGTGCCCACTTCATAAAAAAATTTCAACTAGGTTTGGTCTGTAACTACGACGGGGAAGAACTCAAACAGGCAGTGGAGAAGCTCTGTCAACCAGAAATTCGTGATTTTATTTTTCATCAAAGTAGAGAACTTGCTCCCCAGTTGACATCCGATGGTCTTTCCCTTTGGTTAAAGCAATCTCTGGCGATCGGGAAACCGAAGGATTTTCGCTTTGAAAAACTTTTGGCTTATTCTCCAGGAGAAGGTTATCAATTTTCGCCGCCATCTCCCCCTGTTCTATCACCGGAAGAGGTCTATCGGGATTTTCCCCATACCATTGTCCACGCCTATGAGGGTCATATTGTGGGAGCCAATCATGTGGACTACGTTGATATGATGTCGGCCTGGGGTTCCAATATTTTAGGTTACGGCCATCCGAGGGTGGCGCAGGCCATATCGGAACAGTCTGCCAAATATGCGAATACAGGATGGGTAGGGCCAGAATGGTATCAGTTAGAATCCTTGTTATTGCGTCTAGTTCCAGGTGTTGAGGCTATTCATCTGGTTAAAAATGGTTCTGATGCCACGGCCGCAGCGGTACGCTTAGCCCGTCACATTACCAAAAGGGACATTGTTCTCCATAGAGGTTACCATGGCGTCCAGGATTGGTATATGGCATCTCTTTGTTGTCCTGGGGTACCAGAAAGCCAAAGAGCTCAGATTGTTACACTAGACACCCTCGACGTCCAGACTGTGGCAGCAATTTTAAAAGCCCATCCCCAGCAAGTGGCCTGTTTGATCATCGATCCTATGGTCTGGCCCATTCCTGACCGAGAAACCCTGACAGTAATCCACACCCTATTGCAAGAAGCAGGAACACTGCTAATTTTTGATGAGGTCGTTTCTGGATTTCGAATTGCCCCTGGGGGAGCTCAGGAATTTTGGCAAATCCAAGCGGATTTAGTCTGTTACGGCAAGTGCCTTGCTAACGGTCTGCCTTTAGCAATTCTAGCAGGTGGTAAATCCCTGATGGCAAAGGCATCTGAAATTAATTACGGTCTGACTTTTGGTCTAGAGGCAGTATCCATTGTGGCGGCAGTGGCCACTATTAGTGAAATTGTAGAACGAGAAATTTGCTCTGAGCTGGCTGAGAAGGGGCGATTTTTGAAACACTCCTATGATCAACTTTGTCAAAACTATGGCATAGAGTCGGCATTAGTGGGCCATGATTGCCGTCCTGAGCTTTGGTTCTCACTCACCTGTTCCCTAAGTCCAGACTTTTGCAAAAATCTTTTGATCCGCGAACTAAGTACTCAAGGAGTATGCACCTACGGAATTTTTAATCTTTGCTATGCCCACACTCAAAAGGATTTAGATCAAGTAGTCATTGGCCTACAGAAGGGTTTGGAAATTCTTGCTTCCTTATGGCAGGCACCCCAAAATTGGGATCGAAAGCGAACAGAAATTTTGGGGCAGAAGGTTGAGACGCTCCAAGACCAATTAAAACAATCCGAGCAAACTATTAAAGCTCTCAATGAGCAGTGGAAAAATTCCCAATATACTTTGCACAAAACCCTAACAGAGAAACAGGAATTGGCCCGAGAGTTAGACAGTCAATTTCAACAAGCTCTTCAAAATTTGACTGAGGCCAGAGCGGAAATTGAAGCTATGCAGACCAGCAAATTTTGGTGTCTTCGAACCCAATGGTTTCGGCTAAAGCGAAAACTAGGGCTCCCGATTACCTGACGCTACTTTATTTTCAATGCTTTCATCTACATTTTGCGTATTGCCATTTACTCAAGCCATGTTGCTCAACGATGGCCGGGCTCGCTTGTGTTGTCGTAGCTACCAGGATCTTCAAGTTCAGGGAAACTCCTTGTCGATCCATCATCACACTCTGGAGGAAATTTGGAACTCTCCTATCTATCGAGAGATTCGAGACCAGATGCTGGCGGGACAAATTGTGCCTGCTTGCCGACTATGCGACACCGTTGAGGAGGAGGGCGGTACTAGTCTGCGTCAGTTAATGAATGATTCTTTACATCTGCAATCTTTAGGGTTAGCTAATCAGGATGACCTGTTAGCAATGGTCAAAACTATGGCTAGTTCCGATAATCGAATATCGCCTCCAAGGGCTTTACACCTCTGGCTAGGGAATCGATGCAATCTAAAATGTCGGATGTGTTCTCCCCACTTTAGTTCCCAAATTGCCCTTGATCCTGTTCATCACCAATGGTCTGGTGGACTGGCCCAGTCTGAGCAGTTGTTGCCTCATTATCGCAGAGGTGTTTACTACTGGGGTTGGGGAGACTGTCAACTAAAGGGAAGTCAATGTACGAGAAAACTTGCGAGTGGCACCGCTGGAATAAGTTTTCCAGATCAAGGAGGGGCTACGATTGGTTTAAATCTTCAGGGCTGGAATTATGGGCAGGAAACTCTCACTTTGTCGTTGCAAAATAAGTCTGGTGATTTGTCTGAAAGAGCCTTGCCTTCTGGGCCCTGGCAAGTCCACTGGAATTTGGAGCCAAAGCTCAACAAGGACAATGTTGAATTAGTTCTATCCCTAAGGGAAGAGGGTTGTTGGGTGGAGGTTGATAATCTGACAATCACTAGGCAAAGCTATGGTCAAAACGGAGAATATGAGCCATTTTGCAGTCGGCTCCCTTACCCGAATTCCTGGAGCAGCAACGAAGAAGTTTTAGAAGAGCTCTTTCGCTCTCCTCAAGAGTTAAGACTTTTGCAATTTTCCGGCGGAGAACCATTATTACAGCATCGTTTTTATGAAGTTTTAGAAAGATTAATTGAAGGAGGTCATGCTTCTCAAATTGAACTATATATTTCGACCAATGGCATGGTTTATGCTAAGAAGCTTCCGACAATGTTAAAAGAATTTAGGGTTGTGGAATTAGCTTTTAGTCTTGATGGTTACGGAGCATTGCAAGAATATATTCGTTATCCTTCCCAGTGGAAGTTGGTTGAGAAGAACATAATCGCCTATTATCGAGCAGGTATAAGGGTCTCCATCCGTGTTACCCCTCAAGCTTACAATATTTTTGGATTACTAGATTTAGCTGATTGGTGCCAAAGAAATCAATTTCCTTTTTATTGTGAAAACATACTTTGGTCACCACAGTTTTTATCCCTAGACATGTTGCCACAGGTAGTAGTTAATGAAGCTTTAAAAAATTTATTAAACTACAAGCAGAACAATGGCATGAATAGAGCTTTAATTCAACAAATTGAGGCCGTAATTTCAGTTCTCAAACGTCCCCGATCGCCCCTTGAGCAATTAACACAACTCCAGAGTCAATTCATAGATTTTACTAAGGCGTTGGATAGCTCTCGCTCCCAGCAGTTGGCCGTGGCTTGCCCTCGTCTATACGAGCAACTGCCCTATTTTGCCAACTCACCCCACCCTACCGTTGATTGCCCTGTTATATAGCCTCATGACCCTCGATTCCGCTTGGCAACATTGGCGAGGTCGGGGGGGCGGCTGGAAAGGCCGGGTTTATCCCCAGGGGTCTTAATTATTTTTCAACCTCTAAGTTAGCGGGCAAGGGTGCTCAGGTCCCAGATTTTCACGGTTTTATCCTCCGCACCACTGTAGAGAGTATTGCCGTCGGGACTAAAAGCCAGGGAAAGAACCCAACCTTGGTGTCACCTAAGGGTGGTA
>NZ_JADEWJ010000303.1:0-4286 GCF_015207725.1 Synechocystis sp. LEGE 06083 | reverse complement strand
TTCTGCGGGCGTAAAGGGTAAATCATCCTTGCCAGCAAAAATTTGCCACAGATCGAGCAGATCCTGCACTGTCACTGTTTCATCTAAGCTAATGCCCACTTCCCCAGGGGCCAGGGGCCGCAGATTAATCCCCCGCACTTCCGCTGCTTTCAAAATGGCTGGGGCACTCTGTTCCCCTACCCCCACCCGTAGAGTATCGAAGAAGTAATCGTTATTGAGGCTGTAATTTAACCGCTTTAAACCAATCGCCAATAGGGCTGTCAACTGGTGAATTCTCAGGGCAATATTTTTTAACCCCGTGGAGCCATGGTACACTCCGTACATGGAAGCCATCACCGCCAAGAGAACTTGGGCAGTACAGATATTGCTGGTGGCCTTGTCCCGACGGATATGTTGTTCCCTGGTTTGCAGAGCTAAGCGGAGAGCGGGATTACCATGGACATCCTTAGAAACCCCCACAATGCGCCCCGGCATTTTCCGTTGATATTCGGCCTTGGTGGCAAAGTAGGCGGCGTGGGGCCCACCGTAGCCCAAGGGAATGCCAAACCGCTGGGTACTGCCCACCGCAATATCGGCCCCCAATTCACCGGGGGGAGTCAGCAGGGTGAGACTGAAAGGATCGGCGGCCAGGGTAACCAAGGCTTGGTGTTGATGGGCTTGGTCAATGAAACTGCGGTAATCATAGATGGCCCCATCGGTGGCGGGGTATTGCAGTAAAGCGCCGAAAATGGGCGTGGAGAAGGAAAAGGTGCGGTGATCGCCCACAATCACGTCAATGCCGAGGGGATTAGCTCTGGTTTTAATCACTGCAATGGTTTGGGGATGGCAATCCTGGGCAACAAAAAAAGCATTAGCTTTGCTTTTACTCACTCCATAACTCAGGGCCATGGCTTCGGCGGCGGCGGTACCCTCATCCAACAGAGAAGCATTGGCAATTTCCAACCCGGTTAAATCCATCACCATGGTCTGAAAATTCAACAACGCTTCCAAACGACCCTGGGCAATTTCTGCTTGGTAGGGGGTATAGGCTGTGTACCAGCCGGGATTTTCTAAAATGTTCCGTTGAATAACCGGCGGGGTGATGGTGTCGTAATACCCCATGCCAATGTAGGAACGAAAAACTTGATTTTTGGAAGCAATGGATTTCAACTGGGCGATCGCCCCATACTCACCCTGGGAAGCGGGCAGTTTTAAGGACCGGGAGAGACGAATGGCCGGGGGCACTGCTTGGTCAATCAAATCCCCCAATGCATCAAAACCCAACGCCTGGAGCATCTGCTGCTGTTCCGTTTCGCCGGGCCCTAGGTGACGCTCCAAAAAATTATCCGCCGGAGCCAATTTTCCTTCTAGCTGTTTCAGGTCAACGGCGATCGCCTCGGAGGTGGGGACAACAACGGCGGACTCTAGGTTGGGCATAATGGCGGAGTAGGGAAAGGGTGAACGCCTAGACTGGATCTGTCAAAAAATGTTACAGATTGGCTCTAATTAGATACAAAGCTTAACAAATTTTGGTAGGACTAGGGGTCAACATTTTCCAGGCGGGGTAATCCAGATCAAACTTGCCCAATACCTTTAAACTTTCTCCCATTTGCCGATGAATGAAAACTCTATGCAATTTTTTCTTCCCGACCTAAATGCGTCCCACCAATGGGGGCAACAATTGGCTCAACGGCTACCCCTGGGCACCATTATTTTGTTGCAGGGGGACTTGGGGGCCGGGAAAACCAGCTTAGTCCAGGGCCTTGGTCGGGGTTTGGGCATTGTAGGGGAAATTGTCAGTCCTACTTTCACCATTGTTAATGAGTATCGGGAAGGCAAGATGCCCCTTTACCATCTGGATTTGTATCGACTTAATTCCCTTGAAGTCGAATATTTATACCCAGAACAATATTGGCAGGGGGAAGATTTTCCCTTGGGTATTACCGCTGTGGAGTGGCCGGAAAGACTCCCCCAACTACCAAACCAATATTTACAAATTGAACTGCGTCACCAAGGGGAAGGGCGGGCCATCACCCTGACAGCCCAGGACTGGGCCATGGACTTAAAGAATTTGTTACCCCCTAGTTAAAACACGTTAAAACGCTGTAGCTCCGTGGCAATTAACTGGGCCAGTAATGGTTGGGGCCCTAGGGGTTCTCCCAATTTAAGGCGGAGCTGACCATGGACCGATTGGAGTTGCTCCTGCTCTTGCCTGATTAGATCTGTCAATCCCCCAGCAAATAAAAAGTAAGGCAAAATCACCACTTCCCCCGCTGTCTTAATTTCCCCCAGGACAGTATCCAAACTGACGCCCCCTTTCCAATAGGCCGCCCTGGCCCCTAATTTTTCCGCCACCGTGGCGATCGCCAAATTACCACCGGCCCGTTTGCTACCGTGGGCTAATAAAATTCTTTCGGCCTGGGGTTGGCTTTGGTACTGGGTAAAACACTTATCTAGCAGAGCGGGTAGCCAGGGGTAAACCCCTAAAATTGGTAAGCAATCAATGGAGATGCTATTGCCCAATAGGACTTGAGCTTGGGCAATTTCCCGGGGTAAATCTTCGCAGGTGTGCACCCCCATGAGTAGGAAGAGGGGCATAACGGCAATTTTTTTCACCCCTTGGGGAATCAAATCCCTAGCAAGGTTGACCAATTGTTGATGGAGGGGCAGGGCTTGGGCTTCCAAACTGGCGCTAAATACCTGGGCTGGGGACTTGGAACTATTGTCCTGGCTAACAGTGGTCAACGATCCCCCAGGGTAACGCCCCAAAGTTGCCATGCCATGGCGCTTGATCAGGGCCTTTTTTCCTGCGGCGGAACGGGGGCGCAAAAACTGACCCACTAGATAAGTTAGGCGATCGAGGGCGATCTGGGGACGGGGATCACGGCTACCGTGGGCAACCAACAGATAGGCAGTGGACAAAGCTTGTTGGGGGGTAAATGGGGCTTAGCTTCATATATCTTAATCAACATTTCCCTGTCCTGGGGTGGCGATTTTAACCAAATTCCGCCCTATCTTCCTCCGAAAACTGCAATTTCCAACCCAATTTACCCCGGCCATAGCGCCCTGCGGAGTAAATCTGTCGGCGATCGCCGGAGGGAGGCTGTGGCAAAGGGAACTTACAATGGCATGATAGTTATACCACTCAATCTTTCGGTAAACCATAGCAATTAAATTTTATGGGGTTTGCGGATCTGTCGATTCAGTCCATTGCCACGGAGTACGATCTGACTGTGCAATCGGTCTTTGACCTGTGCGACCAACTCGGCATAGCCTACAAAAACCAAGAAACTAATCTGGCCCTGGAGGATGCGAAGGCGGTAATTATGCAAATTTTGCACCGTCAACAATCAGCCGCTGGGGAAGGGGACAATTTCTAGTTCCTAACACTGTCAGACCATTGCTATGGCCCCTATCACCATACTGACCGATCAAAAACCCTCGATTTTCTTGGCACACTTGATTAAAACCCTATTTTTAAAAAAAGATTGAGAATTGACCGATTACCTTTCTCACCCCTTATACCAACAGTTTGAGGAGAACCTTTGTGAAACGCTTTTTTCTGGTGGCGATCGCCTCTGTCCTATTTTTGTTTAATACCATGGCTGGCAGTGCCAATGCGGTGGAGTTGACCGAAAGCACCCGCACCATTGCCCTAGATGAGGCCGGTGGCACCACAACTTTAACCGCCCGCCAGTTCACCAACGGCCAAAAGATTTTTGTGGACACCTGTACCCAATGTCACCTCCAGGGTAAAACCAAAACTAACAATAACGTCAGTTTAGGGTTGGTAGACTTGGCCGGTGCTGAACCCCGTCGGGATAACGTCCTGGCCTTGGTAGAATATCTCAAAAATCCCAAGAGTTATGACGGTGAAGATGACTATTCGGAATTACACCCCAATATTTCCCGTCCTGACATTTACCCAGAAATGAGAAATTACACCGAAGATGACATCTTTGATGTGGCTGGTTACACCCTTATTGCTCCCAAATTGGATGAACGGTGGGGTGGCACCATCTACTTCTAGAAAAATACAGAAGTAAACCATCAAACTCCATAAAAATAAGTTAGATCTCCCCTCGACTCTGAGTTGGAGGTCTTTTTTCATTGGGAACTAAGTTAAAACCTTTTCGAAAGGCTTTAATAATTTGTCCTCTTTGATCAAATTTGATTTCTAAATAACTTGAAAAGAACCATGAATCAAATTATCTATTTAGCAAATTTTGTTACTGTTTTTTTAACTTGTATGTCATTAATCCTATGGGAAAAGAATCCCAGTCTTGCCAGTCAGCTAAATATGACGA
>NZ_JADEWJ010000302.1:0-4301 GCF_015207725.1 Synechocystis sp. LEGE 06083 | reverse complement strand
ACCAAGTAGGGAGGGCCACCGCTGGGGTTGGGCACTTGGGCTTGGGTGCGGTCGGCGCTGAGGTTAACCCGTTCGATCTGATTAGCTTCCACCCGATTGACGAAATCGCTGTAGCTGAGGGTTTCTCTAGTTTGGGTCGGACGGTCGAAAAAGGCCGATGCCAACGCTAAAACGACAATCAACAGCAAGGCATATAGGCCCGCGTTACGCCATTTTTTATTATTTTTGCTCACGCTAGAACTCTCCAATAGTGAGTGTAGTTATCATATTCCACCAGCTAGCAATGGATGTGGTGGAGAATAAACAGTTGTTAACTTATGTTAACGCTTCTCAGAAACAATTGGCCACTGTACCGAAAAAATGCTAGGGGTACGGGCTATGTTACTGTCAGTCCCCCTGGGTTGGGGTAAAGCGTTTAAACTCCTGCTCCAGGGAATCCTGGTCGGTGCGGTAGGTGATGTCCGCCTGGGTGATGACGGTGCTAGTGGCCCAATCCTGGGCAAATTCTAGTTTAGCTTTGAGGGGGGGGGAGGGCGGTTGTAGAAGTTTGGCCCGCTGTTGCCGATCGCCGTTGCGCTGTTCCAGTTTTTGATTACGTTGTTGTAACCAGAAGTACCTCACCAAGGGAATGGCTAGGAAGCCCACCGCATAGGCCACCAGGAGGCCGTAGATGCTCTGGACAAAATAAACTAGTTCTCCCAAATCAAGCTCAGCCCCGTAGGTTTTTAGCATGACCCCCAAACTCAAGGCCAAAACTAGGTTGACTCCCCCTAAGGCGATCGCCGCTATTTTTTGTCCCGCAGAAGCCTGACTAAATTTCCAGGGTTTTTCCCGCAGGTAGGAAGCTAGGGTGGTGGATTGGCGCTCCTGGGCACTGACTTGGAGGTCGGGGAAAGTGTAGATTAATTCACCGTTGGGGGAAACCTGGGGGTAGCCATTAAAGCGGGCCAAGACAGGAATCATGTAGTCCTCATTTTCCCGGTTGAACTTGGTCACATTATCCAAATAGGGGGCGGCCTGTTCGGCGGCGATCGCCCCGCCATTATTGCGAATTAAACTACCCAGGGTTTGCCAGCGTCTTTCCTCCAAATCTTCATTGGGGTCGCCATCCCCAAAGAGGAACGAGAAAATCGCTTCGAGGAAGTTCAGCTCGTTTTTATTTTTATCAGACTTTTTCTTGTCCCGTTTTTGCCGGCCACCATCGGGACTGAGCAGCCAAAAAATATCCCCCGGCCAGAAAAATATTCCACCACCACCACCGCCACTGCGATTGCTTCCCCCAGAAAAGTTAAAGCCCCCATCGTTATCATTGTCAGACTTGGAATTGACAGCGATGACAATGGCAATAATGGCCACCAACATCAACAGGATCGAAAGGATAAGGATAATACCAAAGGAAATGCGGATCAGGTAAAACAACACCTGCCAAATACTCTGGAGCCAACTCTGAAACCGCAAGCGCCAATATTTATTGCGGAGAATATTACGGAATTGCTTGGGAAAAGCAAACACAATTTCGCCGGATTCCGCCACTTGGAGATGGCCCTCCACCTCCGACGCCAAGGTCAGTAACCCTTGTTGGGTTTGGTTAATTTCTAGTCCAGCCTGGCTGGCCACGTCCCCCACCGTGACCACATAGTCTAACTGCTCCACGGCGGTCATAATTTGGGGATTAAAGGCGACACTCATTCCACTGCCCTCGGACGTGACAATCATTAAAATTATTCTTCTAGTATAGAGAGAAGATTTTCTGTCGATATATAGGTTTAGTGGTTATGAATGTGCGTTTTCCTCACTTTTGTTTGGGCTTAATGTTTGCTAGCTTGGTAGCTGGATCTGGAACTCTCCCCCTAGCTGCAGCAGAACGGGTGGTGCTGACCTATAGCGTTTTGCGAGAATCAGTCTCCATTGAAGAGTTGGGAGAATTGAGTCGCACAGGAAAAGTATCCCCTTCCCTTAAAGCCTATTTGAAAATGGCCAACAAGGACCCTGAGGAATTGCGGGGTTGGCTCAATCAACCGTTTCAGGCAGATCCGGTTACCCTCTCCCGGGTGCTTAACAGTTTTGCCGGAGAATATGTGCTCAATCAGGTGGGTCAGGTAATCCACACTCCTTCCAAGCGGGACAATAAAGAAGCCCTGCGGGGTGCCATTATTACTTCTGCGGAAAAAGATAATCAGGTAAGGCTCATCGAAGTGCTGGAAAATTACCCCACCCCAGAACTCCACGTCAACGGCGATCGCCTGATGGAACTGTATCAACAAGTGGAAGGGCTGACTGCGTTGTTGGGTCGGCTACCTTTTTAGTCGAACTCTGACTTTTCTCGTTTCCTCAAATCCCTAATAATTGTAGATACTTTTGCTTTGGTTTAATTTTTCTTATTTTCTGCTTAACCCGGCCATAGCCAATTTATTTTGATGACTTACCGTGTTATTTGTTAATGATTTGGACAAATGAGTGGGCCGCAATTTGAGTTTGATCCCAGAAAAAGCAAATCTAATAAAATCAAGCATGGAATAAGCTTTACTGAAGCTTAATTTTTATGGTCAGACAATCAGAGAATTCAGATTCCAGCCCGCACCGATGATGAGCCTCGCTTTCTCGTAATTGGTATAATCGAAGATAAGCACTGGTCAGCGGTGATTACCTATCGTGGTAAAAAAAATTAGGATTATTTCGGTTCGTCGTTCCAGAAGAGAGGAGATGATGCTCTATGAAGGCTGAGAATTTTGATCGTAAGTTTGACGCAGGAGAGTCAATTCTTGAATACTTGGATTTATCCCAAATTCAAAGAGGGAATAATCACGAAAACGAAGAAGAAATTATTGCGCTGGCATTGCCGTCGTCCATGATTCTTGCATTAAAAACAGAGAGTCAGCGGAGCAACCTTCCATTGAATATAATGCTAAAAAATTGGATTGAAGAGAAGTTATCAACCCCACTCTGAGCAAGCAATCTAAGGCTTTATGTAAGTGTAGGTTGTTGGAATATTGGGTAAAAATTATTATCAGTGTTAAGAACATTTTGGAAACGTATTTAAACGCCTTCCCTGGTCGTAACTTTGAGTGGAATTCGGATTGAAATTCTCCCATGTCGCCAGGAACTTTCTAACGCATTTCAAACACTATCGGGGGACATTTCCCCTGAGGTGGCATGGAAAAAACAAAGTTTCTTTTCTCTAATATTAATTCAACCAAGCAAAAATGCCGCAATTGGTTGTCCTTACTCAATAGCAATGCCGGTGAGATCAGCTAGTTTAGTTTAGTGTTTTTGTTTTTAAATCGTTTAAATTTACTGAAGTGGTCTAAATCTAGCTATAGTATCCCCATCAACCATCTTGATCAATGCCATGGGAAACACTATCAAAGCACCTCTGACTATCCAGGGAGTTGGACTGCACTCTGGAGTGGAAACCACCGTTACCCTCTGTCCAGTGATAGCGGGGAAGGGTCGCTATTTTCAGCGGGTTGATTTGCCAAAAAAGCCAATTATTCCAGCGGATTTGACCTGGGTGCGGGAAGCCATGCTTTCGACGGAGCTAGGGGAACCCGGGGCAACGATCAGGACAGTGGAACATTTACTGGCAACCCTAGTGGCCTTGGACATTGGTGATTTACGCATTGAAGTTAACGGTCCGGAAGTGCCTCTGCTAGATGGTTCTGCCCTGAGTTGGTTAACGGCGATCGCCAGGGTGGGGCTCAGGCCCCAATCAAAGAAAAAGCAAGGGCAACCCATTGTGATTACGACCCCTTTGACCTGCCAAATAGAAGATGCGTTTGTAGCGGCTTTTCCCTGTGCAACTACCCGCTTCAGCTACGGTGTGGATTATCCCTATCTGCCCATTGGTAAACAGTGGTACACCTGGGAACCGGCCCAGGAAAAATTTGCCACGGCGATCGCCCCAGCTCGGACTTTTGGTTTTGCGGATCAGATTGAAAAATTGCGCCAGGCCGGACTAATTAAGGGGGGCAGTTTAGAAAATGCCTTGGTGTGCGACAAAGAGAAATGGCTCAATCCACCTTTACGTTTCCCCGATGAGCCGGTGCGCCATAAGCTCTTGGATTTGCTGGGGGACTTAAGTCTACTGGGTAAAATTCCCCAAGCCCATTTTGTCGCCTACAAAGCTAGCCACAAACTCCATACCCAGTTGGCGCAAAAAATTGCCGACACCTATGGTTAAAAAAGGCGTTTGCCGGGAACGCTCAATGCCCAGGCATGGGAGAAATATGTTTACTTCAATTCTTGCTAACTTTTTTTGATTTTTGAAGACTGTTCACAATGCCCCGTTGCTTACCCAAGCT
>NZ_JADEWJ010000301.1:0-4328 GCF_015207725.1 Synechocystis sp. LEGE 06083 | reverse complement strand
CAAAGCGGCTTGTCGGTGCTCGGCATCCTATTCTGGGGGCGGCGGCGGAACATTTATTCGAGGCTGGGGGTAAGCGGGTGCGGCCGGCGATCGTTTTGTTGGTATCCAGGGCAACCCTGTTAGATCAAGAATTAACGGCGCGCCATCGACGGCTGGCGGAAATTACCGAGATGATCCACACTGCTAGTCTGGTCCACGATGACGTGGTGGATGAGGCGGATCTGCGGCGTAACGTGCCCACGGTGAATAGTTTATTTGACAATCGGGTAGCAGTGCTGGCAGGGGACTTTCTCTTTGCCCAATCTTCGTGGTATCTGGCTAATTTAGATAATTTGGAAGTGGTGAAATTATTATCGGAAGTAATTCGGGACTTTGCAGAGGGAGAAATTCTCCAAAGTATTAACCGTTTTGACACCGATACTAACTTAGAGACTTATTTGGAAAAAAGTTATTTTAAGACCGCCTCCCTGATTGCCAACAGTGCCAAAGCAGCGGGGGTGTTGAGTGATGCTCCCCGGGAAGTATGCGATCATCTTTACGAATATGGCAAACATTTGGGCTTAGCGTTCCAGATTGTGGACGATATTTTGGATTTCACTTCCCCTACTGAAGTTTTGGGGAAACCGGCGGGGTCGGACTTAATCAGCGGCAACATCACAGCTCCGGCCTTATTTGCTATCGAAAAATATCCTCTGCTCGGTAAATTAATTGAACGGGAATTTGCCCAGGCGGGGGATTTAGATCAAGCTTTGGAATTGGTAGAACAAGGGGACGGTATCCGGCGATCGAGGGAATTGGCCGCCAACCAAGCGCAACTGGCCCGGCAACATTTGAGTGTGTTGGAAATGTCCGCTCCGAGGGAATCCCTGTTGGAACTGGTGGACTATGTGCTTGGTCGCTTGCATTAGGGCTTTTCCTTGGGGGGCTAATTTTCTCGTAAACTGCCTATTCAATCAATTAGTTAAGACTTTGGCAGTGCCAGCAACGATAGTTTTCCATAAACCCTATGGGGTTCTGTGCCAATTTACCGATAACTCCGACAATCCCCGGCCGACCCTGAAGGACTACATCAACTTGCCGGATTTGTATCCAGTGGGCAGGCTGGACCGGGACAGTGAGGGACTGTTACTACTGACTAGCAATGGCAAACTGCAGCATCGTTTGGCCCACCGGGAGTTTGCCCACCAACGTACCTATTTTGTCCAGGTGGAAGGGGCACCAACGACCGCAGAGCTAGAACCCCTGCGGCGGGGCATAACCCTGGGGGATTACCGTACCCGACCGGCGATCGCCGACATTATTACTGAACCAGATTTTCCCCCCAGAAATCCTCCCATTCGTTACCGGGCCACCATTCCCACCAGTTGGTTGAGCATTACCCTAACGGAGGGGCGTAATCGTCAAGTGCGGCGGATGACAGCGGCGGTGGGCTTCCCTACCCTGCGACTGGTGCGGGTGCAAATGACAGTAACGGGCCGCTCTCCTCAACCGGGTAAAGGTAAATCAGCAGCACCTTGGCATCTAGCCCTAGAAAATTTGAGTCCGGGGCAATGGCGACCCCTGACCCCCTGGGAAGAAAATTTTTGTCAGCAACTGTTGGCCGGCCCATCCATCCCCACTTGGCCCAGGAAAACTGGCGATCGCCGTTAATTAGAACTATCTCCACCGCCGGGGCATTAAAATGGGGAATATAGCCAAGCCCCATATCCAGCTAAATATTCCGTTTATGTCCTATCTGATCGCCGTGGTGGCCAACCGTATTGCCGCCGAAGAAGCTTATACAACCTTGGAACAGGCCGGATTTGCCCAAAAGAATTTGACCATCATTGGTACAGGTTATAAAACCGCTGACGAATTTGGCCTAGTAGACCCGAAAAAACAAGCCCTCAAAAGGGCAAAGCTGATGGCCATCTGGTTAGTGCCCTTTGGTTTCGCCGCCGGCTATTGCTTTAACCTCATCACCGGCTTGAGCACTTTAGACTGGGCCGGAGACCCCGGTAATCACATTGTGGGAGGACTGTTGGGGGCGATCGGTGGTGCCATGGGGAGCTTCTTTGTTGGTGGTGGCGTGGGCCTAAGCTTTGGCAGTGGGGATAGCCTGCCCTATCGCAATCTACTCCAAGCAGGGAAATATTTGGTAGTAGTGGCCGGTGGTGAACTGCAAAAACAACGGGCAACCAATCTACTCCGACCCCTTA
This sequence comes from Synechocystis sp. LEGE 06083, assembly GCF_015207725.1. NCBI lineage: Bacteria > Bacillati > Cyanobacteriota > Cyanophyceae > Synechococcales > Merismopediaceae > Synechocystis > Synechocystis sp. LEGE 06083. The sequence continues at coordinate 2,130 of NZ_JADEWJ010000301.1, read as the reverse complement.
ATCCCGAATATCTTCAGGGTTACACCGCCCCCGATGAAGTTCTAGTGTAGAAATCCAGAGAGTCGGTCTGACTACGGCAAAGATCCGTTAGCACTTAAGGTTAGTGATGGAACGCCAAGCCGTTGCAGCTAGGTTGGGATCTCTTCCCTAAAGCCTACATTCCGCACGTAGTACACCTTCGTCTGAAGTCGAGTACGACGGCAAGCCTATTTCGGAGTTTGCCTCTTGACCCCCAGTCAGTCAATACGCAAAAACTACGCTATCTGTAGTGTTTTCCCGAAAATTTAGTAACTATTGGTAGAGCCTGCGGAATGTTGGCTAAAGGCAAGGGGTTCCCCAGATTAACCCTTTTGCGGCCGAGCTAACAGTGCCCCGGATGAACACCGCTCAAAGGAAAAGATTACCAACCGTATTGGGACCAAACTGGATGACTGTAAAGGAATTCCGCTACCCTTACTCCCCGCAATTGATTTAACAAGGGTAAATGACCCTGGGGGGCTGACAAATCCCAGGTAAAACCCTTCGGCCAGCGAGTCCAAACATTGCCGCTTTTCCAACCAATTTTGGGCCAGAGCTTGGTGAATTCTTTGCCGGAAGCTAGCCACAGTCGTCGTTGCACCGAAAAGCCGAAATTACCGTTGGAGTGGAGCCACCAAAGGGCATTAATGGTGTGGAGGTCTAGGGCAGGAAATTTTTCCACCTCGGTGAAATATAACCATTGCCGTTGACTGGCCCCGGGCCCCGCCAGTTCACAGAGCTTATCCCTGGTGATTTCATCGGCGCTTTCAAAATCTTGGCGTGCTAGGGCCTCCTGGAGCGACAGATAATCAATGCCCTGGGCTGATTGTAGGGGAAAAATGCCTGTGGGGTAATTCTGCTGGAGTTTGGCCGTGATGGCTTCCTGTCCTAAATTCCGGAGGGTCTGGTAGGTAGTTCCCACCACCAAGAGTGGTTTTTCTAGGGGGGTATTTTTGGCCAAATAATCGAGCAGTACCCCCTGGCCTTCTTCTCCCATTGCTGCCAAAGCGGCGATCGCCGTTAACTGTTTTTTTTCTGAAGCATCATGGAGTTGTTGGGAGAGTTCGGTCAAATTATCAGACATAGAAACAGCGGGATTAATCAGCCTTCAAACCCCATTATCCGCCATGATTGCGGCGAACACACCGCCAAAAAATTTTCAGCCAGGAAAAAAGCCTCAAAAATCCTACCTAAACTTGGCAAAATTCTTGAGGCGCATTTACTTCATTCACTTACAAACCAGATTGAGCCAACTCAAACCGGTTCAGGTACATCTATCTAGCGGAGGATAGTCCTAGCGCACAACTCCGGCATACTGTTCCACGGAGATGGGCTTCATGAAATAGAGTTTGATAAATTGCCAGCCGTTGGAGGCAAAAATGGGCAACTTCCGCAGGGCTTTAACAAAACCGGGGGCACCGGAAGCATCGATCGCCCGTAGGCCTTCATTGTTAGTCACACAGGTTTCCAGGCGATCATAAAATTCAGGATTGTTGACATCGAGAATAATGGGGAACACCCGCCCAGCGGTTTCGTTGGTTTTCTCAATGACTTCCTTATCGTAGCTCCGGGCTTCCAAACCTAAACAGGCATAGAAATCCGCCCGTTGGGTATCGTTGAGATACATGGTGGCGAAGACAGAGAGCAGGAAGAAACGACACCAGAGTTTAGCTTTCCAATCGTTGAGAGTGTGGGGTTGGGCCCGCATAATCGCATCAAAGAAATCCCCGTGGCGATTTTCGTCCTGGCACCAGTTTTCGAAGAACTCAAAAATGGGATAGATGCAATCGTTGGGATTTTTCTCCAAATGACGATAGATGGTGATGTAACGCCAATAGCCAATTTTCTCGGAAAGATAGGTGGCGTAGAAAATAAACTTAGGTTTAAAGAAGGTATATTTACGGCTCTTAGTCAAAAAGCCCAAATCCAAGGACAGGTTAAAGTCCGACATGGCTTTGTTGAGGAATCCAGCGTGGCGAGCCTCATCCCGAGACATGAGGTTAAAGCATTCCGCCAACAGGGGATTTTTATTTTTGAGGCGCCGGCCCAATTCTTTATAGAGCAGGAAGCCAGAAAATTCTGCGGTGCAGGAACTGTCTCTTATACACACTG
>NZ_JADEWJ010000300.1:0-4365 GCF_015207725.1 Synechocystis sp. LEGE 06083 | reverse complement strand
GGACTGTACCGGAGGGGCATCGACGGGGCACAGGGGGGATTGCCAAAGGGGATGGTCACTAAACTGGGTCATGGCACGTCCCCATTGCAGTCAAGACCGGACAGCACCACCATGGTTGGGCTACCCGTGAACAACCAGCCATCATTACCCCTCAGTGGTAGCGGCGATCGCCTCGGCCAGGGAATTATGAAGATGGAGGAATTTTTCCAAACGCACCAGTTTTACCGTTTGGGTAACCCTAGGGTTGGTGACAATCTGCACACTTCCTTCTTTGTTTTGGGAAAGTTTGGTTACCTGCACCAATGCTCCTAGACCAGAGCTGTCAATAAAATCAATGGTGGACAAGTCCAGCACCACATGGGCGGGCCCCGCTTCGATGTGATCACTGACTACCTTACGGAAGGTAGGCTCGGAAAATGCGTCCAACAGACCCGTCAAACGGAATATTTGCAGTTTTTCCTTGACTTCCAATGTTCCGCGTAAACTGACTGTCAGGTTTAGTGGCTCAGCAATAACGCCCTCCTCGGTTTTGCACCCTGTACTCAAAATTGAACAATGTCAAATTGTAGCTTACTTTGCTTGCCCATTCGGAGATGTTAACTAAAATATTAGCCAAAAAAATCAAAATGGGCGATCGCCTCTAGAATAGCGCCAGCATGGCTCGATTGGGCCCAATAATGGCGAGATTTACCCCATTGGTCATACCAGTGCAGTAATTCCGGTTGGGCATTGCGGACAATGACGCCCCGAGCGGAAGTTTCAAATAAGCCAATGTCATTGCCGGAGTCACCACAGACCAGGGTTTGGGCTGGCTCCATGGCCAAATGTTTTTGCAAATATTGGGTGGCATTACCTTTGTTACTGCGTTGGGGCAATAAATCCACATCCTTGCCACTGCTGAAAATTACCTGCACTGGAATGCCAGTCTCCTCCAAAATTTCGGTTAGTTGATCAATAACTGTGGGAGAAGCCTGGGGAGCGAGGTGATAACTAATTTTCCAGGGATTTTGTTCCAGGGGAGATTGGGGTTGCAGAGCTTCAAAACCATCGGCGATCGCCTGGAGTGCATCCCTTTGCCAATGCTCAGAAAGGTAATCAGCCCAATCCTGGTCTAGACCCTGGGGATGGTAAATTTCACTCCCCACCGCTGTGAGCCAATGGTCCGGTTCCATCAGTCCCACCTGTTTTTGTAGTTCCCTAGCGGAATTGTAGGAACGCCCCGTGGCATAGGCCAGATAAACATCCCCTCGGCGATCGCCTAGGTATTGTTGCAATGCTTCTAAGGCTTTTTGGTCTCCCACCCAGGTGTTATCCAGGTCAGAAATTAACAGTAATTTTCGCATAGGACAATGGCATTACTCAGTTCAACAACGAGTCCCCGTTGTTTATGGGTGAGTCGTTTAAGAACCTGTTGGCCAAGTTCCGGTTTACCCCCTCAACCGACCCACTAAAGCAACCGCAATACGGGGGTACTCTTCTCTAGTTTTCTCCCTAATTTGGGGGAACAGGGGGGTCTTTTAAAACATTCCCAAAAAGGAAAATTAACTACTTTGCCGTTGTTTGTGGTCACTGATGAAGGATTCCACCAACTTCACGTCTTCCGAACTGCCAATGACGGCAGGGGTACGCTGGTGTAATTTGGAGGGAATTAAATCCAGCAAACGCTTTTGCCCATCGCTGGCCCTTCCCCCAGCCTGTTCCACCAAAAAGCCCAACGGTGCCGTTTCGTAGAGCAAACGCAATTTACCATCGGGATTTTTTTCCGTACCGGGATAAAGGAACACTCCCCCCTGCATCAAAATCCGGTGAATATCCCCCACTAGGGCGCCACTGTAGCGGGCGGTGTAACCTTCGTGGCGGTGAACATAACGGGTGTAATCCCTTAGGGCTTCATCCCATTGCCAAAAGTTACCTTCATTGGTGCTATAGATAGGGCCGTGGTCGGGAATGCGAATATTCTCCTGGGCTAAAATAAATTCCCCCAAACTAGGATCGAGGATAAAACTATGTACCCCGGAGCCGAGGGAATAAACCAACATAGTAGAGGGGCCGTAGAGGATATAACCGGCTGCAATTTGTTGGTCTCCGTTGGTTAACAAATCCGATGCACTGCCGTCGAGGTCTTCCCCCTGTTGCTGGCGGATGGCAAAAATAGAGCCCACATTGAGGTTAATGTCCACGTTGGAGGAACCGTCAATGGGGTCGTAGAGCAGGGTATAGCGGCCGATGGGGCAATTTTCGGGAATATAGTAGGGTTTTTCCATCTCCTCCGAAGCCAAACGGCAGACCAGACCGCTTTGCTTAAAGACGGAAATGAAAACATCATTGGCAAAGACGTCCATTTTTTTCACCGATTCCCCCTGAACGTTGGTTTCTCCGGTGAAGCCCAACACATCGGCCATCAGTCCGGCTCGACTGAGACGACGGGCAATCAATTTTCCCGCTAGGGCAATGCGGTTCATGATGGCACTCAAATCCTGGGCATCGGCGCCAAAGCTATTCAGTTGTTGGAGTACGTGGCGTGAAAGGGTGGTGCAATCCCGGTCCAGTAAAGAGTCAGGAATATTAATCTCGCTCACAGTCATGGATGAAAGTCTCCTTGGATTGCTAGGCTCAAAGTCCTTCCCATCCTAACTTGATCTTTCCGAACCCCGAAATTTCACCATTTCTAGGTAGATTTTGCCAACCTCTGCCCCAAAATAAATTCGGCGATCGCCAGGTCTACGGGGGTGGTAATTTTCAAATTGGTGTCTTCCCCCGGCACTATTTTCACTGGCTGGCCACATTTTTCTAACAGGGCCGCATCGTCCGTTACTTCCCAACCTTCCTGTTTACCTTTTTCATGGCAAGCTTTGAGCAGAGTCACGTCAAAACCCTGGGGCGTTTGGGCTCCCCACAAACCCTGGCGATCGGGAGTGTCAGTAATCCAACCAGCGGCGTCAACTATTTTGATGGTGTCCTTCACTGGCATGGCGGCAATCAATCCTTGGCAATGCTGGAGCGCTTCGGTACAACGGTCAAATAAATCCGGCGTGGCTAGGCAACGGGCCCCGTCGTGGATGAGGACAAATTTTGCTTCTGGGGGTAGGGCTTGGATCCCGTTAAACACCGATTGTTGTCGGGTTTCTCCCCCCGTGATTAACTGCACCGGTTTAGGAGAATGGAGCGGCGCTAATAAAGCTTCAAAAGCCGGAAAATCGTAGGGCTGCCCAAGGATGCCAATCCATTCAATGGACTGGGATGCCAACGCCGCTTTCATCGTCCAACTTAGTAGGGGTTGCCCCAGAACGTTTAAAAGCAACTTATTTTGACTGCTCCCCATGCGCTTGCCGGAACCTGCCGCTGGAATCAATAAATGCATCTACCCAACTGTTAACTCTGCTGAAATTCTTGACCTCAAACCTTACCATGTTTGAGACTGGGGACAATTCAAACCCATTTTCAACCCTTGAAAGAATCCAACGCTTTTTGGGTAATTTCCCCCAATTGGACTAGCGTTGGAGCGGAAGTGTTGACAGCGGACTGACTGAGCCAGAGTAGGTATTCCACATTGCCTGCGGGGCCAGTGATGGGGGAAAAGGTTAAACCGTTAAACTGCCAACCAAGGCTCTGGGCCGATCGCCAAACCTGATCAATGGCCTCTGCCTGGGCTTGGGCATCCCGCACCACTCCCTTTTTGCCAATTTTTTCCCTACCCACTTCAAATTGGGGTTTGACTAATAACACCACTTCCCGGGGAGGAGCAAGGAGAGACCAGAGGGGAGCCATTACCTTAGTGAGGGAAATAAAGGACAAATCCATCACCCCCAAGTCCGGCCAGGGTTCATCCCCATAAAGATCCTGGGGCGTGAGGTAACGAAAATTGGCCCGCTCCCGCAAAATTACCCGTTCATCCTGACGCAATTTCCAAGCCACCTGGCCGTAGCCCACATCGACGCCATACACTTTGGTTGCTCCTTTTTGCAGTAGGCAGTCCGTAAAACCGCCGGTGGAAATGCCCCCATCGAGACAAATACGTCCGCCTACATCAATGGCAAATTCCGTTAGGGCCTTGGCTAACTTTTCTCCCCCCCGGGAAACGTAGGGAGGCCTTTGGGCCAACTCCACCACTGCATCCATGGCTACGGGGGTGCCTGGTTTATCCACCAATTGTTGATTAACTTTCACTTCCCCCGCCCGGATTAAACGCTGGGCCAGGGCGCGGGATTCACATAGACCTTTGGCCACCAACAGGGCATCCAGTCGTTGTTTATCTGCTTTGGCCATCATTGAGTGCCTTTGAATAGTCCCTGGGGCCGGATGAATAAAATGATGATCATCAACAGCAGTGCTATACCCATTTTGTAGCTAGTGCCAAACCAAGGC
>NZ_JADEWJ010000299.1:0-4366 GCF_015207725.1 Synechocystis sp. LEGE 06083 | reverse complement strand
CTTGAAAACGGCTAATTGGTCATATTTTTCCAACGGTTGTAGAGGTTAGACTCCATGAAGGTGGCAGTTATTGGTAGCGGTGGACGGGAACATACTTTGGCTTGGTCGTTGGTTCGATCGCCGGAAGTGAGCCATTGCTATTGCTTACCCGGAAATGGTGGCACGGCCGGGTTACCCAAAACCGTCAATGTGGCGATCGCCGTGGATCAACTGGGAGAAATCTGCGAATTTTGCCAAACGGAAAAAATTGATTTAGTAGTAGTGGGGCCGGAATTGCCCCTCACCCTGGGGTTAACGGATCAATTGCAAGCGTTGGGCATAAAAGTTTTTGGTCCCACCAAAGCTGGGGCGGAATTGGAAGCGAGTAAATCCTGGACGAAACAGTTATTGGTCGAAGCGGGGGTTCCCACCGCCTTTGGGGAAACTTTTACCAACCCAGAACCAGCCCAGGCCTATGCCACCAAGATGGGAGCCCCCATAGTGGTGAAAGCTGATGGTTTGGCGGCGGGTAAAGGGGTGATTGTGGCCCAAACTTTGGCCGAAGCAACCACGGCGATCGCCGAATTATTTGATCAGGGCTTTGCCAAAATTGTGGTGGAGGAATTTTTGCCGGGGGAAGAGGTTTCCGTGCTGGCTCTCTGTGACGGCAAAAATGTCATTCCTCTGCTGCCAGCCCAGGACCACAAACGCATTGGGGAAGGGGATCAAGGGCTCAATACCGGTGGCATGGGGGCCTACTGTCCTGCTCCCATTGCCCCCCCAGAGGTCATAGACCAGGTGCAAAAACAAATTTTACAACCCACCGCTAACGCCTTGGCTAAACGGGGCATTGATTACCGGGGAGTGCTGTACGCTGGCTTAATGGTTAGCCCCACCGGGGAAATTAAAGTGTTGGAATATAACTGTCGTTTTGGTGATCCTGAAACCCAAGCGGTGTTGCCCCTCCTCGCCACTCCCCTGGAAAAAGTTTTAATGGCCTGTGTGGACCAAACCCTAGGCCAGTTGGAGCCGCTGCAATGGCATGCCGGTAATGCGGTTTGTGTGGTGGTGGCCGCGGGCGGTTATCCCGGTAGTTACCGCAAAGGCGATGAAATTAATGGTTTGGCTGAGGCTGAAGCCCAAGATGTGACAGTATTCCACGCTGGCACAGAATTAAAGGAGGGCAAAGTTCTCACCAATGGCGGTCGGGTGTTGGGGGTCACGGCCCTAGGAGAAGATTTATCCACGGCGATCGCCACTGTTTACCGGGGAGTAGAACAAATTACTTTTGAGGGCATGTATTACCGACGGGACATTGGCCACAAAGCTCTTTGATCTGGAGTAGGGGAAAGGAATTCTTTCGAGAGAATAGGTTGGTGCAAAACAAATTTTCCCCGGGAGGTCAGATAGGAAAAAACAAGTTGCCTTGGCAATGGCAAAAGTAACCCAATGGCACCCTAAAGAGATCAACCGGGAATGTTAATATACGTTGCAGTTTGGCTTGAACTGCCGTCCTCAATTTGCCCTTCCCCGACTTCCTATGTTTCAACGTCTTGTGCATCCATTGGCTTTAACTCTCTGTGGCCTGGCCTTGGCCTCTAGTTTAACTCCGTCAGCCCAGGGGCAGGGAGTCATGGAGGTGGAGGAAGTGATCATTGAAGGCAGTGGCCCAGAGAATTCTAGGGAGTTCCGCCCCCTCAACCAAGAAGGCAGTGTGTTAAGCATTGCCGCCGGCCGTCGCTTGATGAATGAAGCCAACGATGCGATTAATCTTAATCAGTACACCGTGGCCCTGGGCAAACTCCAGGAAGCCCGCAAGATTTTCAACCAACTGTCTAATTTCCATCTACAACTGGCTAATAGTTTTTCCGGCATTAACACAGTCATTTTTGAGGAACAAAGAATTGCCGCCCTGGAAACGGGTCAATTGCGGGACGAAGCTACCTATCGTTTAGCGTTGGTACATCGGGCGAACAACGAAGCGGCTTTGGCAGTGCCCCTGTTACTACAAATTATCCGTTCCCAGAACCCCACTACGGATTTAGGCAGAAAATCCTACCAACAGCTCTATGAGTTGGGGTTTGTGGCTTCCCCGTTTGAAGGCCCCACTCCCACGGGCTCCAATGCGGCCCCCACTGCTCCAGTGGTTAATTAACCCTAGCTTTGGAACGATGAAATCCTGGCTTGGATTAAGTTTGGGCAGAATATTTTTCCTCGATCGCCGTGACCAGTTGAATACAGGGCAATTCTTCCGGTTTAACCTCGGCGGTAAACCAAGCAGTCAAAATTTCCTTGGCGATCGCCGGGGAAGTGGCCCGTAAACTCATTACTAAAACATTGGCATCGTTCCACCAACGGGCTCCCCTCGCAGTTTCCCCATCCCGGACTAGGGCCGCCCTGATACCTGGCACCTTATTAGCAGCAATGGAGGCCCCTGTCCCCGTCCAACAAAATAATATGCCTTCCTCTACGGTTTGATCAGCCACTACTTCCGCTAATTGTTGGGCAACCAACGGCCAAGGCATAATCTCCCCGGCCAAGGGGCCAAAGAGCATCAACTGATGGCCTAAATCCCCTAGATGCTCTATGACAACATCGGTGAGGTGACACTTTTCATCGCTGGCAACGGCAATTTTCATCTTTGGTTACGAAGTGATGATGACGGTTAAATTTATCTTGCTTTGCTGAAGCTTTACACTTCTCCCAATTCCTTAACTTCAATTTCGATGCGGGGCGGGGCCGGCAGACTGACCAAATCCGGGTGTCCCGTCAGCAAAACCGCCGTTTGGGGCTCACTCCACTGGGTTAACCAATGGGGCTGAATACCCAAAACAATGATAACCACCGCCAAGGCGATCGCCGGAACTTGTTCCTGCCAACGCACCTTGGGTAAATGGGACAGTTCCATGGTCAGACGGCCAAAGAAAACCCGGTTAATCATTAAAAGGAAATAAACAGCCGTTAAACCACTGCCGATCAAACACAGTAGGGTTTGGACCGGAAAAATCGGAAAACTGCCCCGGAATACTAAAAATTCAGCAATAAAGCCCACCATGCCTGGAATACCAGCGCTGGCCATCACACCGAGAATCATCAAACTGCCGGTGATGGGCAAGCCTCGTTCTGGAGTCAATAGTCCTTGTAACTTGTCCACGTCCCGACTGCCGGTCTTTTTGTACACCACCCCCACCAATAGAAACAGTAGGGCCGAAATGATGCCATGGCTGACCATCTGGGCTGAAGCGGCGGTCACGCTCAGGCGGGTAGTGGCGGCGGCGGCCAGCAGGATATAGCCCATGTGGGCAATGGAAGAATAGGCCACCACTTTTTTCATATCTTTTTGGGCGATCGCACAGGAGGCTCCATAGAGGGCGCTGATGGCCGCTAGGGTCGCTAAATAGGGCGCAAATTCCACCCAGGCTTCTAGATACAATCCCAACCCAAAACGCAGTAAACCGTAGGTACCCAGTTTTAGTAAAACCCCTGCCAACAATACAGAAACGGGCGTAGAAGCTTCCACGTGGGCATCCGGCAGCCAGGTGTGGAAAGGAAAAATGGGAATTTTAATGCCCAAACCAAGCAGTAGGGGCAGCAATAACAACATTTGGGTTTTTATCGGCAGGGCATCGGCCAAGCTGGGGTCGTAGTCAAAATTGGGCGCTTTGGTCAGCCAAAACCAGCCGAGGAAGGACACTAGCACTAAAAAGCCAGATAGGGCAGTGTAAAGTAAAAACTTCATAGCGGCATAACCCCGCCGTTGTCCTCCCCAAATGGCAATGAGAAAATAAAGGGGAATAATTTCCAACTCAAAAAAGAGGAAAAATAGGAGTAAATCCTGGGCTAAAAATGCACCGGCTACCCCACCGCTGAGTAGTAATAACAAAGCATAGTAAAACCTTGGTCTTTCTAGGTTGAGATTGGTACTAAAAATAGCAATCAAAACCAAACTGCTGTTTAGTAACAACAGGGGCAGGGATAATCCGTCCACCCCCAGGTGGTAATTCAGACCCAAACTAGGCAACCAGGAGTGATATTCAACAAACTGCATCTGGGGATTGCTGAGGTCAAACTGCCAAGCCAACACCACGCTAATGGCGGCCACCGCAGTCATTATTCCCAGGGCAATTTTGCGGGAGTAACAATCATTGCCAGGGTTGGGGATAATCGCAATCAGGATGGCTCCGAGGATGGGGCCCCAGATGAGAGCACTGAGCATAGAAGTATGGGGTTAATAAAGTTGGTTAAATTGTAGTTAGCTAAAAATATCGGAGAAAAAGTCTTAAATTGTGCGCCCAATCTTATCCCTATATTCCTGGTCAGGGAAATTTCCTGGTCTAGTAGAGAGAGACTGGTCAGACATTTTTTGATCAAAAATTTAATTAAAAAT
>NZ_JADEWJ010000298.1:0-4380 GCF_015207725.1 Synechocystis sp. LEGE 06083 | reverse complement strand
CCAATAGGGTTGGCTACATTGACAGGCCTGCCCCCCAGTTCCCCCCAGACCAGGGGATCCCCCTTTCCCACCGGCGGCCCCGACAAAAATTTGGTTGAGGCTGTTGAGATTGCGAGTGTAAATGGTTATGGAACCGCCATTGCCACCGTTACCTCCATTACCTCCATCCCCACCATCACTGCCATTGGCCATTTGCACATCTTGCCGTTGACTGGTGTCCAAAGCGGGGCAATTGGCCGGAGATCCTTCTGCACCGGGAGTACCTGGAGCCCCATCCCTACCGGCCAAATTAAGGGTCATGGGAGAACCATCGCTGAAAACCGTGAGGTTATCGGTGTCGGCACCGTCCTGGCCATCCACACCCCTAGCCCCTGGTGCGCCGACGGAACCAACATTTCTCCTTTGACTGGCTTGGGCCAAAAGTAGGCATTCTCCATTGGTTAAAGGGGTGGCGGTTAGGCTAGGGGCCACTAGATTGAGGGGAATAGCCAGGGCCAAAATGGAGGCAAAACGCAAATTAATTCTCCTTGCAATGCAAAAACCAATTGGAAATTGTGGCACAGGTTTAAACGGAAACCAAGCTAATCTCCTTGACTGGGGGACATTGGGGGTTGGTTCCGCCCTAAACCATCTGGGGCTTGGCAATCTGAGTTTACCCTGGGAGCAAAATTCCCAATAAGATCAATAACAATCCCCCTGTCCAAGCGAGAAAAAGCGGATAGCCAATTAACATTTGGTCTTCCTCATTGGTGATGGTGGCAAACTGCAACTGGGGGGATAAACCCCGCACCACCATGCCACTGACTTTCACGGACCCCAAGGCGATCTCCTCTAAGCGGGTCTGGGGAGAACGAAAGGGGGGTAATAGTCTGGTCCAAAAGGGATAGCGCACAGGAATTACCCCGGTGCGGTCGTGAAAATACAATTTCGGTGCCCGCCAAACACTGGCTTGCACCAAACGGAATTTGCCCTGCCAATTAACCTGAGTGCCCCAGATAGGACTCAAATTAGCGTCGCTAAGCACACTTAGTACGGTGGGGGCGGCCACTTTTCTCTGTCCTAAACTTTGCCAAGCGGTACGGAGTAGAATCCCCGCTCCTAGTCCCACCAGTATGGCTTGGGGGAGGGATAACTTCAAAGTACTATCTTCCTGTTGAATCCACCAACCTAAGCCCAGGGCAAACCAAAGGGGCAACAGCCAAATAAATACTTCCAGGTAAAAGAATATAGTTCTTTTTTTTGCTTCTTCGAGGGAGATTTGCCGACGGCTGAGTACAAGGTTATATTCCGTGTCCAGGTCTAACTGTTCGGCATAATGGCTCAACACCTGGAGCCGCTTGCCCAAAAGGGGATGGGAGCTACACCAAGTAATGATGCCCCGCCAAGGACTGCCCCAGTCCCAGAGGAGTAGATTGCCTACCATTCTCGGATCAAATCTTTCTCCCCGCTCACAGGCCGCCGCTGTGTAGGCATCATAGTTAGCAAAATTACGCATTCCCTCCAGAAACAAAGCGGGTTTCTCCGCCTGTCTTTCTTGCTTTACCAAAGCCCTGGTCATTTTCACCAGGGCCCGGATCAAGGCATTGGGATTACCGGTGTAGTTGACGGAAAAATGGTCAGCGTAATATTCCCTTGTGCGGGCAAAGTAATGGTTAGCCCCCTGATTAATGCGAAACAGGGCCAAGCAAATCCAGACCAACGGGGCGATCAATATCTTGGCGATCGCCGGCCAGGAACTCCGGGCCATTTGTAGCTCACAGTATAACCAGTAGAATATTTGCCCCCAACCACTCATACAGGTCAATAGGGCACAATCCCGGCGGACAATGTGGGCCAACTCATGGCCCAGGAGGGTGGCAATTTCTTCGGCGCTCAGATAACGAAAAATCCCCTGGCTGAGCACAATACGACTATTTTTTTGTTGCACACCATAGGCAAACATAACCGGACGATTATCGGCAATAACCCCCAGCTTGGGAATGGGAAAAGTCTTGGCTCGGGCTACCCGCAACATCAGTTCTCCGGCTTCGGGGCTATATTTTTGCACTGCGCCGAGGTTGACCCATTCAGCGCCATAAATGCGCCGGTTGATCAGATCCATCATGGGGACGCTGTAAAACAAAGCGAGGAAATTAACCGCAATCCCCAGCCCCAGACTAATGGCCAGCAATTTTTGCCACTGTCCCTGGGCCAACCACCATGCCAGCGGTGTCAACAGTACAGAAGTGGTTAAAAGGGGAACCAACAGGCCCACACCAAAAATAAAAGGCAAACTATCGGCCACCCTGGGCAGGGCTACCTTAACCCGACTATTTTCCGCCCGACCAGCTTTCAAGTCAGTGGACAGGGCATCCTCTTCCCCTTCTCCCTCATCAGCATTTTCCTGTTTCAAGAGCATGAGCATCATTGTCTTGGCCCAATTTTCCACCTCCGGGTCGGGATTCCGGGTCAGGTATTCACACAGTTCCCGAGACTGCTCAAATCTTCCCAAGGCTCGATAGGCCCGCACCAAAGCCATCTGAGCTTTGAGAAATTCGGGGGATTCCTGGTTGGGTACCCGGCGACAGACCATTTCCAAAGCTTTGATCGCCGACTGATATTCTTGATTTTGGAGGGCCTTAAGTCCCTTTTGGAGGGTCAGGGCAATTTCATGGGCATTCATGGAAGCAAAAGCGGGGAAACGAGAGCAGAGGAGCCGGAACCAGTATGGAGGCAAAAATTCCATTCTCCCACCCCCAATATGAGCCATGGAAGAGTGTTTTGCTTAATTTTTGTTGCTATTATCTGTGTGATTTGCGGTGGGGACATCCTGTTAGTCCAGTTCCTCGCCGATAGTTTTTATTGCCCAGATTGTCCTATTTTCGGCACAGACAGGGACCCTAGCCGTTGATGCGGGGATTTCCCGGCATGGTTTTGATAAAGTGTTGGAGCAAGTATTTTCTGGGAAAGCTCAGTGGATTCCGAGATTAATCATAGTGGTGGTTTGAGTGCCCCTCGTCCAAGGGAAACTTCACTCAATTTAGCTCTCTACCGGGGTTTGAAGTGGGGAGTGGTGCGGCCCTTGCTCCATGGATTGTTCCAGGCTCGGGTGTATGGTCAGGAATTGGTGCCAACCCAGGGGCCAGCCTTGGTAGTGAGCAACCATGCTAGTTACTTTGACCCACCATTTTTGTCCTGTGCCATGGCCCGACCGGTGGCTTTTATGGCCAAGGAAGAATTATTTAATGTGCCCCTGCTGGGCCCAGCCATTCGCCTCTATGGAGCTTATCCAGTGAAACGGGGCAGTGGCGATCGGGGGGCGTTGCGGGCCGCCCTGACAGCCCTGGGGGATGGATGGCTAGTGGGGGTATTTCTGGAAGGAACGAGAACAAAGGATGGCCGCATTCACCAACCGAAATTGGGGGCCGCCATGATTGCGGCCAAGGCCCAAGTACCCATTATTCCAGTTAGTTTGGGGGGGGTAGAGCAAATTTTCCAGCCCGGTTCCCCCTGGCCCCATCCTGTACCTTTAACCATTCGCATTGGGGAGGCGATCGCCCCGCCGGTCAAGAATAAGAAACCCGAATTGGAAGCGGTGACTAAAGCTTGCCAAGCACAAATTCACCAAATGCTGGATTTAGGCAGGGATTAATAACGGTATCCAGAGGGGGATTTTCTGTGGAAAACTATTGCCAAAAATGTGGAAAAAGTTACTTTTATGGGGAAATAGACTACCCAACTAAGCCTCTAGATCTGCCAACTGTCCTGGGGCAATGGCCCCCTGTTCCGTAATGATGGCGGTGATTAAACTGGCGGGGGTGACATCAAAAGCGGGGTTATAAAATTCCGCTCCCTCTGGGGTAATGCGGGTCGATCCTGGTTGGTAAATTTCCACCGGGTCCCGTTCTTCAATGGGAATTTGACTGCCATCATCCAAAGCAAAATCCACAGTAGATAATGGGGCGGCAACAAAAAAAGGAATGGCATGCATTTTTGCCAACACGGCTAAACCATAGGTGCCAATTTTATTAGCCGTATCACCATTTCTGGCAATGCGATCAGCTCCCACCACTACGGCGTCAATGCGTTGTTGTTGCATGCAATGGGCGGCCATATTATCGGTAATCAGGGTAACGGGGATGCCCGCTTGCACACATTCCCACACTGTTAACTTCGCTCCCTGCAATCTAGGTCTAGTTTCGTCGGCATAGACCCGGGCCAATCGACCCGCAGACCAGGCAGCCCGGATCACCCCGATCGCCGTACCGTAACCAGCGGTGGCCAAAGCACCGGCATTGCAGTGGGTGAGAATGGTTAACTGCTGGGGTTCCCTTGGTAGCACCTCGAGTCCTGCTGCCCCGATCGCCTGACAAGTACGGAGGTCATCGAGTTGGATTTGTT
>NZ_JADEWJ010000297.1:0-4398 GCF_015207725.1 Synechocystis sp. LEGE 06083 | reverse complement strand
GTGTTTAAGGGTTCCATGGCTAGAACTCCTCGCAGTGGATAATTTGGTCAGTGTCGGGGCAATATTTGTAACTTGGCGATCGCCGGGCATAGTGAATTGCTTCCTCCCGTAGAGCAGGGTCAAAAAGCCATTGATTGAGTCGTTCCAGTTCGGACTGGGGTTTGGGGCAAACTTCCCGCTTACCACCAAAACCCTTGAGCAAACCCTGCATCATTTCCTTGAATACCTTGGCTTGCTCTGGGGCCACCGGCTCGGATTTTGGCTGGCGTTGGAAAACTTTTAGTCGAGTGCCGTCGGGAAGGATGGTGTATTCAGAATCAGGGGTCGGGGAAGAATTTTCGGGAGGGGTTTCAACACTCACCGCTGACACAAACACATCCCCAGTAACTTCTTGGGGTTCCTCAGTAGGGCAGTCACTTTCCCAGGGAGAAGGTTCACACTCAGGAGCAACAATCAGGGAAGGGATTTCCGTGGGGGCCAGCTCAGCTTCCTCAAGATTTTTACTAGGGGATAAGTCCGCCACAGGTTCGACACTTTCCAAACCCCTAGTAATTTCCTCCACACCAGGCATAAGCACCGGTGCAATTGTGGGTTCCACCACAGCCACTGGATTCATTTCTGGGGGCAGAACCGCCGTCACAGCCCGTTGATGGGTGATTAAGTTCCGTTGCTGGTCTTCGGGGATTTGGCACCCATTGGCAAGGCGCATTTGGGTATTCTCTACCCGATGGACAAATTCTTTCTGATATTGCTCCCAGCGAATGGGCAGATTAGCGGGGTCTTTCTTGAAATGGGCCAACACATCCGCCTGCTTATCGTGGAAGTCTCCGCCATATCGTTTCAGCCAGTTCTTCGCCAACCAATCGCGGAAATTGGGGTCTAGCTTGCCCTCAATGTTCCAGGGCCCCTCCGGTAGCCAATCAAAGCCTTGGTTCTTACTAGTGCGTTTTTTGGTACGACGGGCGGCGGAATATTTTTCTTCTTCTTGACTTGTCGCTATGACAGATGAGTTTTGTTTTATTTCTGCTGTAGGTAGTTTTTCCTGGGTTTTTAGCTTAATTCCATCACTTCGTCCATTTGTATTTATTGACCGATCTGGAATTTTCTCTTTTTCCTCGCTCTTCTGGTCTGGAGAGTATGAAAAAGTCTGTAAGTCTGTATATAAGGAGGAGTCCCATTTTTGGAACTGGGAATTGCAATTTTGGGACTCGATTTCCAGGTTTGGGTCTTGAGTCCCATTTTTGGAACTGACGCAAAAGCCGACTATCCTGTGGCTAACTAGTAACCCTGCATCAACTAATTGGTTTAGGGCACGGTAGAAAGTAGTCTTGCCGATGCCCAGGACTTCTTTAGCCCTTTCCCAAGTGATCTGCACCTGGCGATCGCCAAAGGGGTCGAGTCCACAAATCCAGAGCCAGAGCTTGTTTGCTGATTTTGGTAAGTCGGCGGCGATTACCTCGTGGATCTTTTCGGTTGTTAGCTTGTAGAATTGAGTCATAGTATTTGAAATTTTTTGGCGCTGGGTGGTAGAAGACCCTTCGCCTTTTTTTTATTTGGGTAGGGTGGATAAAGGGTTAAAGCTGTTGGAATAAGTTCCTAAACTGCAATTTGGTTTTCAGCATTGCGCCGTTTTTAGCGAATTTGAGGCTGATTTGTGTGGATTTACGGAGATAAAGCCCTGATCTGATTCATATAATTAAGTCCTGAAAATGTTTAGTTGCAGGTATAAAGGCTTAAGGTAAATATCTACCAAGCAAATTAGATACTGTTTAACTGAACGGCCATGGCAAAAACGTGCCTTGATATACAAAAACTCATAAATTCGGTCAATGTCACCCAGAGATTCGTCTATGGGTCACTTATGGTTTTGTTGGCGTTGGCCTAAATTACCTACTCCTGTGACATGGCGATCGCTAAAACGTCTAGGGAAGTTATCAATGGTCGGCATTCCAGACTGGAGAGGGCTGCTTGGTTCCCGAAAAGCTTTTCTGTGGTGTTTCTTGTCAGTTTATGGAAAGGTGTCATAATGGGGCTCAGAGTGGTTATGAGGTCTATGTGATAAAGCCTTGTATCCGTTTCCCCGACCTGTGATCGGGGTTATTTTTTTGCGTTTGTGCTAGACTGGGTCTGTAAAGCAGACAATTACTTTTATACAAGTAATTTGCTGATTATAATAGTAAATTGCAAGAAATGGAAAAAGATTTGTTAGGGATTTTCAAAGAAAAACTAGCACGGTATTCCATTCGTCAAAATGATATTGCTGCGGTTTTGGGCAGAAGCCCTGGGAATGTCAGCGACATCTTGAAGGGTCGCAAAAATCCCACCCTGACAACTTTTATGCAAGTTCTGAGTGCTGCAGAGCAGATCTGCCCCGGTTTTACGGATGAGTATTGGCGAGCAGTGGCCGGGCATCAATCCCTAGGGAAGTTTGTGAGTTCTCTTGATAGTGCCGAATTAGGTATTTTGTTAACTCTTGCCGGTCAAAGGCTCATTGATAACCAAAGTCAGCAGTCGACGAGTCCATTAAGGCAAAAAATATCCCAGTCTACCAAGGTTGGGTCAAATGCACAGGAGCAGGTTGCCGTTTAGGTTCAGAACTTTTTTCTGCTTCGTCTGGAACATAAATGATCTAGCGGTCGAACCAAATTATTATCTGTGGAAAAAAATACTTCCCAATTAAAAAATCCCAGAAACTCTGGGCTAGCTATGGATTTTTAGGCTTTTCCCGCTTTTCTCTTGAGCCATTCCTCCCGCGAGATATTGCCTGGGGCTAAAACTGTCTGTTTCTCCGGTTCTCGCCGTTGTCCCATCTTTAAAGACTGGGGCTTATTTTTCCTCCACAGGTCAAGGCTCAGTCCAAATTTGGCACAACATCTTCTCAGGGCCATGGTTTCTGCATTGGAGCGGCGATCGCCATTAAACCCCTAGTAAAATTTGTAGACCGCCTACATCCTCAATGCAAGGTGGTAATCCACGGTGCCATTAAATATAAACTCCACAGAAAGCCGCGGTTTAGCCGGGCAGACCTTGCTTTCCATCATTGACCAACAAAGACTTTTGGCGATCGCCGGTAAAATTTGAGTATGTTTGACAATCTCTGCAAATTTCTGGCTGAATCATTTTCTGAAGACTATGCCGCCTGGCTGTTGGGGCGACCAATCAAACTGACCAAGCTTAGTCCGACGGAACTATCCCTGGAGCCAATTCGGGCTGACTCCCTAATTTTGGAGCAATCGGAAGATTTGGTGTTGCATCTGGAATTCCAAACGGAGCCTGACTCCACCATGGGTTTTCGGATGTTGGACTATCGGGTGAGGGTATATCGCCGTTTTCCCCAAAAGACGATGCACCAATTTGTCATCTACTTGAAACCCAGTAATAATGACTTGGTTTATCAGGACAGTTTTCAGTTGGGGGAGACTTTGCACCGTTATCAAGCGATTCGGCTCTGGGAGCAATCATCGGAAGTATTTCTCCAAAGTCCAGGGCTACTGCCCCTAGCGGTATTGACGCAGACCTCTGACCCCGCACTAAAATTGAGGGAAGTGGCGACGACTGTGCTGGATCAGATTGAGGATAATCGAGTTAAGGCAAATCTCATGGCAGCAACCTCTGTTTTTGGAGGAATTCTGCTGGCCCCTGAGCTGATCAAGACAATTTTAAGGAGTGAAATTATGAAGGAATCCGCTATCTATCAAGAAATTTTAGAGGAAGGTAAAATTGCCGGGAAACTGGAGGGTCGGTTGGAGGGCAAACTAGAAGGTAGGCTGGAGGCTAAACTAGAAACTATACCCCTGTTGAAGAAATTAGGTCTTACAATCGCGGAAATTGCCAAGGAATTAGATATTGATGTTGAACTCGTTAATCGGTTTGTTGCTAACCAGAACAATTAAGGGTTGATAGAGTTTTTGGCGATCGCCTCCCAATGGCTGGAGAAGAAAATTCAACAATGACAGTGTATGTGCTATCATTCATTCTGTGAATAATCGAATTGTCATTGACACCAGTGTTTTTGTGAGTGCTCTGATTGGTGCTGATGGGCCGAGTCGGAAACTGATTAGGTATTGTTTGTTGGGGCAGTATCAACCACTGATAGGAAATGCTTTATTTGCCGAGTATGAAGCTGTAATGGGACGTAAGGAGATTATTGACCAATGTGTTTTGAGCCAGACTGAGGTTGTTAGTTTACTAGAGGCTTTGATGTCGGTTTGTGAGTGGATTAATATTTACTATCTGTGGCGACCCAATTTAAGGGATGAGGGAGATAATCATTTGATCTAAAAAAGGGTTGCGCATACCCCGCAGCTTGCTGCGATTGGGATAAGCAACCCCAAAGTATTAAAATCCCGTCATGGAAGTAAAACGGGCTAGTCATTGCGTGTATCAAATTCGCTACCA
>NZ_JADEWJ010000028.1:0-21747 GCF_015207725.1 Synechocystis sp. LEGE 06083 | reverse complement strand
GTTAAACAGGCTATTTGATGTCCTTGTCTAGCAAGAGTTCTCATTAAACCCATTGCTTGCTTTTCAAATCCTCCCTTGCCAAGGGGATTATAGTAAGAAAAAAATAAGATATTCATTTCTATTTACTAATCATTTATTTCTAATAAAGACTTAAGATTACTGATATTTGCTGAATTGATTTCTTCTGCAAACTGGAAAGCCATTTGTGATAAATCAAGACGAAACTTCTTCTCCAATAAAATCTTAATAACATTCTGGGCAAATTCCTCGCTGTTATCAGCGACAAGAAATGCTTTATTGACCTTATCTTCAAGACCATCGGCACCTGCAGATGTCGTAACTAAAGGCATGCCGTATCCCAAACTCTCAACAGTTTTAATTTTTATCCCTGTACCAAATAACATTGGATTAATAACCACAGTTGCCTTTTTGTAAAAATCCTTTTTGTCATCAATTTTACCTAGCTTTTTGTAGCTCTGATTTTCTTCTAAATGATCGCAAATACTACCACCAACTAATAAATTCACATTAGCAATTTTATCTTTGATAGAAGGAAAAATTGTTTTTAAAAAGTTACTGAAGCTCTTTAAATTAATTGGATTACTAGAGCTAAAGTAAGCAATGTTATTTTCCACATCTGAATTAAAAATATATTCTAATTCCGGAAAATGACTGATAGTATAAATCTTATTATTCAGTCCTAAAGTATTTTTAAAAAATATTTGCTCGTTTTTTTGAATTGCAATGACTTTATCAGCTCTATTTAATCCTTTATTTTCATTAAATGAATTGGTGTAAAAGAAAGATGGTGACTGCTGGTTGGATATAAGTAACTTGTGCCTATCCGTAAAAACATCATGGGTATCAATTATTTTTATGGTTGAGCTATCAAAATTTTCTAACGCTTTAGAAAAAAAAACATACTCGACAATAACAGTATCAAATCTTTTTTCATTATTAAGCTTTTGTAAAAATTGATTGACTCTATTGTCGTACCATTCATCGATTAAAAAAATTGGTCTATAGCGTAACTGAAGTAAGGAAGCTAATCTTCTTACAAATCTATTAAACACAACCCAAAGGCCAACTTCAAAAACAGTTCTTGGATAGTTGTAGGGGAAAGAAATATAGTCTTCTCCCCAATTCTTTTGCATAGTTGATTCATCATATTTTCCAAATAATTGAGAAAAGGGAAGATGCAAAAAGCATACTTCACAACCAATTTTTCTGAGAGCTAGCATAAAACGATAAATTCTCTCACTATTACCAGCATAGACGGGATGAGTATGAACAGGGGAAATTATTAATACTTTTTTCATTTTTTAATTTCAACTGTTAATGATTAAGCGAAAATTGTCTTTTGCTCTTTCTTTCACACTGGGCAATTTTTCTTGAATATATTTGGCAATTCTCTGACGATTTTTCCATGCAAATAAGAGATCCCCTAAAAGCTACATTGGATTTATGCAACCTGTCAATGATTTTTCTTGCAAAAATTTCTCCCGTCACTACACAAGAAGCCATAGCACAACGGCTGCAGTATTCAAGTGGTACAGTAAGATCTTTACAGGATACTGTAGCCGTCCGCTTACAATCCATGAACTCCTTACCCAGCGTCGATTTTCAACCTTCCTTCATTAGCGAACCAGTGCCTGTCATATAAGTATTGATTCTAGGCACAAAAATACCAAGTGTATTTTTGCACTGCCTGTTTACCAAAAAGAACTTTGACGACAAGGCAGCCTATCTTTCTCCAAATCTTTGGCAAAAATGTGTATATAGATAATGGTTTCCCCGCGCCTCTATATTGAGGTTCCCATAGAGCATATCTATACAGAAAAGCCCGAAGGGGAGATCCCCCATGTTTTTTCGCAACGTAATATAATTCGTCTGCGAATTTGCTTTTTCCAGTCTTACACTTTGTTGTGCCATATACTCGACTAACTGCTATATAATCATCAAGCATTTTGGGAGGTATTTCTTTAATAAATTCATTCCAAAGATTCCAATCAAGTGCATAATGTAAGGATTCATTCAAACGATAATTTAATTTTCTTGACCAAAATACAGCAGGTTGTGTAATTACATTGTTCCAACATAATTCTTCTTCGGCAATTATTGTTGGATTTTGACAGGGAGAATAAAAATAAACATTGTCCTGGTTTTCAATCTTTTCGAATCCTTTCCCAACCAACCAAAATTTGGAGCTATTTATATTTACAGCGTTAGTACTAATCGCCTTCAAAGCATTTATGAGAAAGTAATCATCGCTATTCAACCAGCATAATATATCTCCACTGGCGATATCTAACCCCTTGTTAATGGCATGGCTTTGTCCTCGATCTTTTTCACTAACCCAATAGGCTAACCAAGGCTCATATTTTTTTATAATCTCAACAGAATTATCAGTACTACCACCATCGATGATAATGTATTCCAAATTTGGGTAACCTTGTAGCAATACCGAGCGGATAGTTTCTTCTATAAACTGACCTTGGTTATAGCTGGGGGTAACAATGCTAATTCTGGGCCAATCGGAACTATCTGGCATTTTTTGCGACAAAAGATCGCTGGCTTCCGTCCAGGGCCAGCCTGTTTTTCCTTCGGGGGGCGGTGGCAACTCATTTAAATGGGGGCAACGCATTTTTTGTTTTCTTATAAATTTTTCTAACGGCGATCGCCAGGCTGAATCGAGTTAATAATTACCCATGGCATTTGTAAAATCATCAGTAGTATCGCACAGGAAACCAGGATCTAGAACTTGAACCAAGCTGTAGGGACAGCCATCAGGAAAAGTTTTAAGGGCTAACCCGGTTTCTGCCGCTGCATCCCGACGAGCATTGCGATAGGCCTTCCCTAACAAACCGGGAATATACTGTTTTAAGCCTGGATTGTCCTTCAATAAGTCCTCTATATCATCTCGCTGATTGGCGATGGTGGTAAACCAACTGATGGAGCGCTTATTCGGATGGTAATGCCATTTGAGCAAGTGAGCTAATAAAACGGCCAAACGACTCTTTAGTTGGTTACGTTCGCTAATCCCCATTAAAACCAACTCCTCTGCCAAATGTTCCCAGTCAAGATTGCACTCATCCCGACTTTGTAAAGCAACAATTTGTTGTTCTAGCCAGGTAGAAAAATCTTTGCCATATAGTGAAGAATTAGTCATAAATTATCAGTGAGCAGCAGTAGGGAAGTTGCCACGATATTATTATCATGGCGAGGAAGTTAAGGCCAATAACGTTCATCTCGAACTTGTTCAGCGTCAAAACAGGGCGTTTCTGGAAAAATAGACTCATCCAGCCCCGTTTCCCGAATCGCCAAATCCCGACCATCTAACCAAGCTTCCTCCCAAGCCTCCTGCCAGCGACCCTTTAAACCTGGGTTTTTATGCAGTAAACGGTCAATCTTACGTCGTTGTTCCCGAATCGTCGCTCGCCAGGAACTACCTTGACGTTCCGGTTGATACTTCCATTTCAACAGATGACCGATTAAAACCGCTAGACGAGAGCTTAACTGGTCGTAATGACGATTTCCCAAATCTGCCAGCTCCTCCGCCAAATTTTTCCAGTCTAAACATTCCGCTTGATGCTGGGCCAAGGCTTGCGCTTGTTCCTTCGTCCAGGTGTAAAAATCTTGTTCATACAGGGATTGATTCTGCATTATTTGAGCCCCCAAAACTTTAGGCTTTAGTGTTATTTTATTGATTCTGCCCTGAAATCTGAAAAATTATCGACCCTGATCAACGACAACTCTAGAATAGTAATGGATACTTATTTCATTGTCATGGGTGACTTCCGAGGCGATCGCCTTTGGTCTTACCAGGCTTTGGGTTGAAATTTGGCATCATTGAGAATAATCAAATCTTCCCCAGATTGGGTAATTACAAATAAACCTTGACGATAGGCATAGCGAGCTATTTCCGATGGAGCCACCATTGCCGCCACTGCCCCCAGTAGTTGAATATTTTGATAGCGGGGCAATAAGCGCTTAAATTTACCCAGCCGCTCTAGGTGTTCATCCACATCTCTTTGGGTCAGTTTACTTTTAACTTCGATCGCCACGGCCTGGGTAGTATCTACCACCAATAAGTCCACCTCTATTCCTTCCTCACCATTATCAACCGAAACATCCCGGGATAATTCCCGCACTGCAATGCCCCGCTCCCGAAATAATTTTACCGCCGCCGGGCGCACCTGCCATTCCACAAATTCCCCTAGGCGATTGCCTAATTCTCCCAATTCTTTGTTGACAGCTCTAATTTGTCGATCGGTCTCTTGCATACGGCGATCTGTTTCCTGCATACGGCGATCAGTCTCCTTTTGAGATGCAATTAATTCCCCCAAAAGTTGCCAAACTTCATCAGCGGTGGTAGCCATTTGTTTTTTCTCTCGATTTGTTTCCTTTAGTTTAGCCCTAGCCCATAGGCCATCGGAGGCGATCGCCGTTTATTGCCATTTACAGACTCGTCGCACCACCTGAAACATCTGATTGGTTAATGGGGGAAATTTTCAGGGACTAGGCTACTTGTAAAAGCTGTGAAGATGGTTTGGGTATCGGCACGGGTTTATTTTCTATCTCATAAAGTTCTAAATAGCTATCAATAACTTCTTGCCCTCGTCTGGCGGCTTCTTCATAGGTATCGCCGTGGGTATGAAATTGTTGAAAAGGAAAGTCGGGAAGATGAACTAAATAACAATTATCTTCCTCTGACCAGACAATTACCATGCTGTAATGCTCAATCATTGTAATTCCTCTAACTTTTTTAATCTCTGCTTAACTTGTCTTTCTAAATAAATTTTAGCACCATCGCCATCTTTGCCTGCAATGGTAATAGGTAATTCTGGTATTTTGTCATGAACCCAGATTGAATGGCTTCCCTACTGAAAATGTGTTTGTCATCGTCGCACTATCTGAAATATTAGATTGATTAATGGGGAGAGTTTTCGTGGGCTAGGCTACTTGCAAAAGCTGTGGAGATGGTTTAGGCATCGAAAAAAATTAATTGTCTACTGTATTATTATGGCGATCGCCTTTCTAAATCCGCCATTTTCAGACCCCCTAAATTTAGAACAAAATGATTATACCTACTGCAAACTACTCAGACTAGGCGATCGCCTTTTTTTAGAGATTTTTGGCAAATTGATTAATGCTTTCGGGAGCAAGGGCAATAATAGGGAGTTTGTTATGCTCAAAAAACAGATTGTTCTCAAATAACTCAGATTACTCGTTCTAAAGACCATCCACTGCGTCTGCATAGCTATAGATTTCAATTCCCAGGGCTTCAGCTACAGGTAGGGCGCGGTTATCCACCATCGGCGAGATCACAATTTTACGATTAATTTCTCGATTTTCACGCTTTGCATAGAAGTCTGCCTTGCGCCCAAAGCTATACATACCAGCTTTATCGATAGAGGATTTTATTTCGCAGGCAATGGTCAGACCATTTTTAATAATCAGATCAATTTCAACTTGGTCAGGGCGGCCAAAGACATCCCCTTCCTGGTCGTATAGGGTCAGATTAATCACCTCCACGCCAAAGGATTCTCCTAAAATTCCCTTGAGGGCATTACGGAAACTGGCTTCGGAGTATAGTCCCCAACGGGAACCTAAAGCCCCAATTGTACTATCAAAGCGTTTATCCAGCCGCCGAATTTCCGCCAACTGTTCATCCCATTTACGGTTCTGTTCATCCCATTTACGGTTCTGTTCGTTCCATTTATGGGCTTGTTCCTCGCGATCTCGTTGTAGCTCTGCCAAGATACGGTCAAATTTACTTTCTGTTTCTTGTTTACCAGCGTAATATTCGGAAACGGTACGCAGGATAAAGTCTCTCACCAAAGGCTCTTGGGCAATGAGCTTGGGGAGTTCTTGCTGAATGAGGCTAATGACTTCCGACTGTTGCATGGTTAAATGTTACATCAACTTTGAAAGTTTCTGATGGACGAATTGTTGAACCCACATCATAGCCCTGGGCGATCGCCATTTTCAGACTTCCTTAAATTTAAGACAAATTGATTATATTTATTATGAGCTACTCAGGCGAGGCGATCGCCTTTCTAGACGCATCTTTATAAATTCATCTTTTCTAGCACAAGTCGCCATGTGATTTTCAGGCGGTTGACTTCAAACTTTCACGTCCATCATTGCCTCAATAACTTCCTTTACTCCAAACTTAGCTTTCCACCCTAATTTGCGATTGATTTTTGCTGGATTCACTCGACTAACCGCAATATCCGTCGGCCTAAATAAGTCCTCATCTGTCTCTACATGAGCGTGCCAATCAAGTCCCCTCAACTCGAATGCTTTTTTCACAAATTCATTTAAACTCGTGCTTGTTCCTGTCGCGATCACAAAGTCATCTGCTTGCGACTGTTGCATCATCAAATATATCGCCTCCACATACTCCGGAGCCCAACCCCAATCTCGCTGGATTGACGTATTTCCTAGCCTTAAAACTTCATTACTGCCATTTGCAATGCGCTGTGCTGCTGAAACAATCTTTTGAGTAACGAAACGTTCTGGTCGCAATGGGGAGTCATGATTCGATAAAATGCCTGAGCAAGCAAATATTCCATAGGCTTCTCGGTAATTTACTACTTCCCAAAAAGCGGCTGCTTTAGCTACACCATAGGGACTCCGCGGGCGAAATGGTGTTGCTTCATATGCTACTGTTTCTCCTGTATCTCCAAAAGACTCTGTGGATCCGGCGTTAAAAAATCGAATCGGGCAATCTAAAAATCGAATTACCTCAAGGAGGTTCAAAGTCCCTATTGTAATACTGTCTAGAGCTTCGACTGGTTGTTCAAATGATAATCCTACCGATGTCTGTCCTGCGAGATTGTACACTTCATCAGGCTCTGTCTTTGAGATAATTTGTAGCACGCTCCGAAAGTCTGTTAGCGCCATCGAACAGAGATTTACCTGATCTTTAATTCCTAAGCGCACCAGGTTCCGAAATGAAGAAAGTTGAGCGTCTCGTGATGTGCCATACACTTTATATCCTTTTGCTAAAAGCAGTTTAGCTAGATAAGCACCATCTTGTCCAGAAATGCCACAAATTAATGCTTTTTTCATATTTGTTTTACTTCACTTGTACAACAACAGGTAATTTTTTCAATATTTATTCCTGCTATAAGAGAGAACGATAAATTTCAACCGTTTCTTGGGCAGTTTTGTTCCAGCTAAATTTTTTTACTTGCTGTTTGCCTTTTTGAATTAGGTTATCCTTTTGTATGGGATTTTCCAAAACAAATAGAAGTTGATCAACTAACTCATTTGTAGATTTAGGATCAAATAACAAACCAGCATTCCCTATTACTTCAGGGATACTAGATACATTAGCTCCAACTACAATAGTGCCACAGGCCATAGCTTCCAAAGGTGGAATGCCAAATCCTTCATAAAGAGAAGGATAAACAAAGGCAATACTACAGCTATAAAGCTTAGCTAGCTGTCCGTCAGTAGCTCTACCGTAATGTATGACATTTTTAGATAAATTTAAGGATTCAAGGCGTACTTTTTCTTGATCATTAAAAGGAGAGCCAACGACACAAAGTAATAAATCGGAGTAATTAGGTTTACTAATAACTTGGCTAAATGCTAGTAAGAACTGATCAAAGTTTTTATATGTTCCTCTAGCTCCAACATATAGAAAGTAAGGTTGCGTCGGCACTGAAGCATGAGCATCAATATAATCTTCACTAAACTCGGTGGCCAAGTAGGTAACTTTGGTACGATCTTCTAGGGAAGGATATAGTTCAAGCAGATCTTTTTTTGTACTTTCGGAAATACAAAGTATAGAATCAGCAGAAAAAATTGCTTTCTGCTTAAGTTGTTTTGCTGCTCCTTCAGAATCTATTAGATTTGGAAAAAGTTCATGAATCATGTCATAAACTGTAATTACAACGGGAATATTGTAATCTTTAATTTCCCGCTCCGTTAGCAGATTATAGTAGGTAGGATGCACAAGCTGAGGTTTATATCTCTCAAAAATATACTGGAAGTATTCTTTTTTTAACCAATTGCAAATTCTACCCGGACGAAATCTTAGATCAAAACGATACAATCGAAGATTAGGATGGGTGGGATGGCTACCTGTTTTTTCTCTGCCTGTGGTCAAACCAGGATAAAAATCATCAGGCAATCGACTAATTAAGTTATCAAAGTATCGACTAATTCCCCCTGATTGCTTGGAGTATGCTGCATAAATTAAACCATCGTAAAATATTTTAGTCATTTTGGTTTTTTTAGATTAAGTTTTTTATTCTGCAATGATCTTCCCAGGTTTTGCTAAATCCCCTACGTTTACGTCGAATAAATTTTGTGTAAATTGAATTTATTCGGGAATTGAAAATAATTAACTTTTCAATAGATGAAAGCTTCCTATCAGTAATGATATGCAAACCTTGACTTAGCATATAGTAATTAAGCCCTAGGCTATTTGCCAGTTTATCTAGTGTCCGAGGTTGATAGACAGTTATATGTTGTCCAGTTTCAAAGGAAAAATACCACCAATTATTAGAAGGTATTTTATTATGATTAAACGTCAGTGTAGAAAATATTAAATTTTTACAGCTATATTTTTCAAATATTTCTTCTAAAAATTCTTTAGGATTTTCGATATGTTCTAAAATTTCAAAAGCGCAAAGAGCTTCAGCTTTAAAATTTGCTTCAGGCTCAAAATGCTTGGCAAATTAATTTGAGCAGTATTTATCAGTTGTATAAAAATCAAATCCTTTGTCTCTCATTAGTCTCGCGAGAATACCATATCCACCAGACACACCTAGAAATTGACCTTTTCCTCTAAATAAAAGTTGTAAAAGGAATTCTAATAAATGGCTATTGGAAATATTTCTTTGCATTATACCCGTATCTGTATCAGCAATTGCCGATCTATAAACCTTTTCTAACCAATAAGGTTTCTCTGTTTGCAGGATTCCTGTCTCTTCGCAGTAGTAATATGTCACTGAGTACTTGCCCAGGATGTTTGCTTTAAAAACTGGACGCATGAGAGATTTTGAAATGGGGCACAAAGATATATTGTTTTCTTTTATTGAAGATTCTATTTCTTGAATTTTTTCAAGCCGCCAAGAGTATTTTTGTAAAAAATAAGTTACGCCGTGCTGTTAATGTAACTTTCCCCTATCGATTGGTTGACAATACATCTAGACTGTAACCCTCTCTAAAATTTTACGACGAAACGCAGAAAATAGACCGACGGGATCAGTCAATAAACGCTTTACTCTTCGCTTTGTCGTTGAAATTTTTGACCGGAGTTTACCAGAAAAAGTCTTAGCTTCTCTTATGGCTTTACCTCCAAAATGATCATCAAAAGTATATTCATCAGCAGTTTGATCGCGTACTAAAAAAGATGGATGACGAATCTCGTCAAGATCCTGAACTGGTAAATTAGCAAATTTTGATTCCCCTAAAGTATGGGTTCCATCAGCTCTAAATCCAATGTTTGAAATCAAGTTAACATTGGGTAAAGCCGTTAGCCCGCCATTTTGCCAACAGGTAAACGTCCAAGGATAATCCCAGGTATTAGGTTTTCCTGTTTCATATAGGTGATCAAAAATGTCTTGCCAATATTTCACCTCAAGTGTGTTATCTAAAATGGTCTTGAGGTAATCATTTTGTTTAAATGCTGGCCAGTTGATCATTCGGTGATCGTACTTACGCCAACATCTCCGCCAAGTGGCCCAGCCCCAGCAGTGATTGTAGTTAGAAAAATAATAGCTCCCGTCGCCCCGGCATTGGCCGTCTTGGAAGTTATCCCCACTAATACACCACACTCTTTCATCCTCTCGATAATAAGCTAATAGCTCCTGGCAATATCTAAAAAAATCTGGATGGGGCAAACAGTCATCTTCCAAAATAATAGCTTCTTCCACCTGCTCAAAAGCCCAATCCAGTCCACTACTGACCCGTTGACGACAGCCTAGGTTGACATCTGAATAGTTTCTCAAGACCTCGCATTCCCAATCTATCTGTTCAGTCACTTCCCTGGCCTGCTGACAGAGAACTGCCTCTGCTTCGTTGCGCGGGCCATCGGCTACTACCAATAGTTTTCGAGGTTTTGCTAGGCGTATTTGCTCAAACACCTGGGCCGTTAGGTCGGGGCGACGAAAGATGAGGAAAATTACTGGGGTATCAAGCATACATCAAGAGGAAAGTCGTGACTAAGGGTGATTACTTACTACCTAGTCTAGGGCGATACTAAGCCCAGGCAAAACATTTTCCCCGGATAAATACGCAGGCAACAAGACTATTTCAACAGGTTGATTCGGGCGGTAGATTTCCACTTGTTTTTGTTGTAAATTGATTAACCAACCTAATTTTAAGCCGGACGCTAGATACTCTAACATTTTATTTTGTAAGGGTTTTAGTTGGTCACTTTTTGATCTCAATTCAATGACAAAATCAGGGCAAATTGGGGGGAAATTTTCTCGCTCTTCTGGAGTTAGTTGTTCCCACCTTAATAATGAAACCCAAGCTACATCGGGAGAACGATCGCCGCCCTGGGGCAAACTAAATATTGTTGAAGAACTAAAAACAATGCCGAGTTGACTTTGATGATTCCAGAGAGACACTTTAAAAATAAGACTTGCTTCTTGGGCACCGCTTTCACCCCCAACTGGGGACATGATAATGAGCTTTCCTAGGGGATCTCTTTCTAAGATCAGGTCAGGGTTACTTTCACAGAGCTGATAAAACTGCTCTCGATTTAACGAACCAATTGGCTGAAGATCTAAAACGGTAGCCATAGTAGTCCACACTAGGGGAGTAAACTCGTTTTAACAATTTCCTCATTTAGGCGATCGCCTTTTTTTAACTTTACACCCAATAAAACTGACCAGTCACAAAATAAAAAATAGGCTCACTTGCCCACCAAGTAGCGAATCTTTGTAAGATCATCGTAGTGTTATTCACACTGAGCAAGGCATGACACAGACCTACCGGCATTTAATGGGACTACATACTAGAATGGGATGGCGATCGCCTTTGCTATATTCAAGATCAGCCTCAACAAAACATTTGATGGATCGGTAGTAAATCTTTGCGATTATCAAACTTACTCTATGGCGGACGTTAAGTCTGTTTTGGAAAAATCGTCTCCTTTAAATAACAAAGCTTCGTCCCGTGATTTTGCCAGGGCATAAGCGAAGCAGTTACCAAAGTTCAAGCCTGCGGGATGCCGACCTTTGCCGTATGTAAGCCAAGCATCGAAGGCGATCTGCGCCATTTTGCCATCAACAGCGATGATTTTGATGCTAGTTAATTCGAGCAATTGTTCTATTTCTTGAACACCAATTTCACCGAGTCGAGAACTGACGACCATCATCGTCTCAAACCAATTTGCCGCTGATATTACCTTCTCCGAGAGATCGGCTAATAGTCGGGCATAGAATTCGGCTTCAGGTTCGGCGAGGAAGATACAGACCAGGGCAGAGGTGTCTATTACCATTGACAGATTCTTCTTTAAGTCGGCAAACCATTTTTGTCATAGCCAACAATGTCGTTAGGACTTCTCGTATCCAATTGAGGTAAGGCACTACAGCGACGACTAATTTCCATAATGGCCGCAAATTTCTCATCTGAATTCAGTTCTGGGTGATGATCACTTTCGCTCCAGAAATTTTCTAGCAGGGTAATCACTTCATCATTGATTGACTGCTGATGGGACTCAGCCTGCTGTTTTAGCCAATTGTATAGGTCGCTAGAAATACCTTGTAGGGTAAGGGCTTTCATCGTTTTTTAGATTCAATGAGGAAATTAGAGGGGCTAAATTGATTGTACTCGGCTTAATCGGTTTGGACTAGCCGATCGCCATAAAGCCATCAATCCCCACTTTCCGTAACTCGGAGATCAAACTTCGGACTTCTGTTCTTGATTTTTTGTAGGGGAATTAATCAACTGCTTGGACGATAAGCTGTTTTTTTGTTTGACTTACCTGCGAGTAGCCAAAAAGTTTTGAAACTGAAATATTTCATTTCTAGATTCATATTTAAACAATGGAATTAATTTATTCGAGTCTAACCTACATAAATCATAATTTGAGAGAATATCATAAAAATCTTTTAGAAAAGTTCTTGACACAACATTCATTTCATTAAACTCAAATTGGATAACCTCTATTTTTCCATTAGACAACATACTCTTAGCTCCTATTAAAACTTCAAGCTCATGGCCTTCTGTATCAATCTTAAGAAAATCAATGTAGTCTATCGTGTTCATTTTACAAAAATCATCAATAGTTCTTATCTCAAATTCAATCTCTAAAACTTCATTGGCATGATGTAATTCTGTTAAAACATCTTTGTACAGGCTTGCATGAGAGCTAACAGGATCATCAAAATAAGTATAAATTTTTTGTCTACTACTGCTAGATCCAAATCCAATCTTATTTACTTTTGTGTCTGTATTAGTTAATTTTTGAGACAAAATATCGAATGTATTTGGATTAGGCTCAAAAGCATAAATTGAAGCTTCAGGGAAAGTTTTACATAGTTCCAGTGAGTACGTACCAACGTTGGCACCAATATCGAATAAAATCAAATCTTTTCTGTCTTGAAAGCGTTCCTTAAGAAATGAATTAATGACAAATGATTCGCCCGACACTTCGTCGTTCCAGTATTTCAAAATACCCATGTTGTCATAGGCAAGTGACAATAAATCTATTCCCGCTATTTTTGCTGTTGTTTTAATAATAGATTTCACTCTATTTGTACCTAAAACACGATTTAGAAATTGTCGAGTTGCATACTTAACGATTTTTTTCATACTACTTTCCATTTAGCTCTTGTTAAGGTTTTACAGTGAGAAGGTAAGCCAGCAGATCCTGTTCCAAAAAAAATACCAGCTTCGACTCGCAATTCTTTTGCGTACTGAATAGAATCTAAAACTTCAGAATCTCGATATGAAAGAAATAATATGGTATTATAATTTCCTTCGGTTAGATTAAAGTCGTTTACATGACAT
Organism: Synechocystis sp. LEGE 06083; assembly: GCF_015207725.1. NCBI lineage: Bacteria > Bacillati > Cyanobacteriota > Cyanophyceae > Synechococcales > Merismopediaceae > Synechocystis > Synechocystis sp. LEGE 06083. The sequence goes on along the minus strand of NZ_JADEWJ010000028.1, from coordinate 8,763 downwards.
TCTATTTGGCCGGTCTGATTAACAACAGAGAAGTTATCATTGGTGAAACTAGAACGAACCAACCAAATAATTTGTGATGTATTATCAACTATGGCAATACTTCCTACTACTTCGTGAAATTCTAAAATTTCTTCTGATTTTTCATAATAGATGACAAATTTGTAGTCATGCCCAGATCTCAAAATATTTTGTTGTATATCATTCATATCTAGTATCTGAAAATCAACGATCCTTATTCTCCCGCTCCCTCCTCTATCTTTTCTTTCTTTAAGTGAAATTGATTGGCCATACAAAATAATATCATCTAAATATTTTTCAGTAACCTTATTTACATCCCCTGTTACCTTTACTTTCCCTTGTGATAGCAAAATTCCACTACAACACATCTTCTGAATTGTCGCCATACTGTGGCTAACAAACAAAACCGTTCTTCCCTCCTGGCTAACATCCTCCATCTTCCCCAAACACTTCTTCTGAAACTGAGCATCCCCCACCGCCAACACCTCATCCACAATCAAAATCTCCGGCTCTAAATGGGCCGCCACCGCAAACGCCAACCGCACATACATCCCCGAAGAATACCGCTTCACTGGCGTATCCAAAAATTTTTCCACTTCCGCAAAATCCACAATCTCATCAAACTTGCGACGAATCTCCCGCTTACTCATCCCCAAGATCGCTCCATTCAGGTAAATATTCTCCCGCCCCGTCAGCTCAGGATGGAACCCCGTTCCCACCTCCAACAAACTCGCCACCCGCCCCTTAATCGAAATCCGTCCCTCCGTCGGCTCCGTAATCCGGCTGAGAATCTTTAACAGCGTTGACTTCCCCGCCCCATTACGACCAATAATCCCTACCCGATCGCCCTGCTTAATCTCAAAAGACACATCCTTTAAAGCCCAGAATTCCTCATGGGTGGGATCTTCCCGGTGGCCATTACGACTAAAAATTTGCCCCAAAGACCGGGCCTTTTCCGCCAACACATCCCGCAGCGCCGTATAGCGTTCCTGCTTTTGGTGACCAATGACGTACTTCTTGCCTAAATTTTCAACCCGAATAACCGTATCAGACATAAAAACCAAACAAAACTGCAATAAAACAACTTATCCGACAAAGCTCCTCGATAATCGTTCATCGAGGTAAACAATACGATTCAACAAACATGTAACACTGTATGACCTGCTGAGGAAGAGCATCATCAACCATAAAACCTCCGATACCAACTGGTGAACTTGTCCAAACCCACAGCCAAAGGAGTGGTCGGGGAAAAGCCCACATCTGCCATCAAGTCCGTCACATCAGCATAGGTTTCCGGCACATCCCCTGGTTGCATCGGCAAAAACACCTTTTCCGCCGTTTTTCCCAAACATTGCTCCAAAATAGCAATAAAATCCCCCAAGTTAACCGGATTATGGTTGCCAATGTTGTAAAGACGATGGGGTGCCACTGATTCAGGGTGGGGAGCATGGCCAAGCACCCGCACCAGCCCCTCAATTACGTCATCAATATAGGTAAAATCCCGCCGCATCTGGCCGTGATTAAACACCTTAATCGGTTCCCCCGCCAAAATTGCCTTAGTAAAAGAAAAATAAGCCATATCGGGCCGTCCCCAAGGGCCATAGACCGTAAAGAAACGCAGTCCCGTCGTCGGTAGCCCATAAAGATGGCTATAGGTATGGGCCATCAACTCATTGGCCCTTTTCGTAGCCGCATATAAACTCACCGGCTGGTCCACATTATCCGTCACCGCAAAGGGAATTTTTTGATTCGCTCCATACACCGAACTGGACGACGCATAGACCAAATGGTTGACCGAATGATGGCGACAGCCCTCCAACACATTGACAAACCCCACCAAATTACTGTCCACATAGGCATGGGGATTCTGAAGAGAATGTCTCACCCCCGCCTGGGCCGCTAAATGCACCACTAACTCTGGCTTTTCCCGGACAAACAACTCCGCCATACCTTGGCGATCAGCTAGATCAAGTTTCGTAAAGCTAAAATTTGGCTGTGTCTGTAATTGCTCCAAACGGGCTTCCTTAAGGGCCACATCATAATAATCATTGAGATTATCCAGGCCCGTAACGACCTTGCCATCGGCCAATAAACGTCGGCATAAATGAAAACCAATAAACCCCGCCGCCCCCGTCACTAAAATTTTACTCATACAGTTTTGCGTCATTTTTCATTGCCCAAACTGACAACATTTTCCTTATAAATCTATCCCGCAGCAACCTATAGCGTTCCTGCCTTTGATGGCCAATGACGTACTTCTTACCTAAATTTTCAACCCGAATAACCGTATCTGCCATAAAATTTCTAATTGCTCAGCCTAACGGGCGATTGCTTACCAAGAAAAAACAAAACGGCGCTCCTTCGGAGCAAACCATATTTAAGAATAAACTTTCCTCAACCCATCCTCCCACTGTCGACCATCTTGAAAATTATCCCCACTAACATACAGTTTTCCTCCAACTGTTCAAAAGCCCAATCCAGTCTACTACTCATAAACTTATATAGTGGTTCATTAGAGTCGGCAATGATGATATTAAAATCACCTGAAACTTTCCCCTAGGGTAACCAATCAGGGTCTAAGATTTGTTCAATGGTATAGGGGCAATGTAGAGGAAAAGTATCTGGGGATAACTTTGATTTACGAATGGCACTTTTACGGGCTTTTTGGTAATCTTTTTCCAGAATCATTGTTAGATAATTAGCAAGAACTTTTGATTCAAGCAATAAGTCTAGCTCCAAACGAAAGTTATCAATTTCTTTTTCCCAGCCATTCCCTGACCATGACTTTTCAGAATGCCAGTATTGATAAATTAATAAGTGAATTAATAACCGGAGTAAGTGACTTTCAACTTTATGCCGCTGTTCCCGCCCCAACGCTTCAATCTCCTCAGTTAAATTTTTCCAGTCGAGATATTGTACATCATGGTTTTTTAATTGAATAAGAGTAGCATCTAGCCAAGCTACATAGTCACTCTCATAGAGATTTTTAGTGGAAATTTGAGAAGTCATAACATTAATTAAATTGTCAACTTAGAAAACTATTTTAGCAATCTTTTAAGGGCGATCGCCTAATAATACGCCCCTCCGTCGGTTCCGTAATCCGGCTGAGGATCTTTAATAGCTTTGACTTGCCTGCCCCATTACGACCAATAATCCCAGGCGCACCGCGTAGCGGATCTCTGCGAGATCACCCTGCTTAATCTCATTAGATTGGCTAGTGTCGTTAATACATTAACTGAATTGTCAACAGATGCAAGCATTTTTCGGATATTTGCCCTGGCCTCAATCCGGCAGAAACTCTGGATCAAGTAGAGCCTCGGCAGAAAATGGACAACTTTTTGGAAAAAGATTAGCGGGTAATTCACTCTTTTTAATCGCCTGTCGCCTAGCCTTGATATAAATTTCCTCAATTTCTTGCAAGAAATAATTATATAAAGTTTTAGACTTTAACAATAACTCCAGCTCAAACCGAAAATTATCAATTTCATTTTGCCAACCCTTTGCACAAAGATTTTTCTCGGTATGCCAATATTGATACAACAATAAATGAATGAGCAACTGACGCAGGTAACTATCAACTTTTCGTCTTTGTTCATTACCCAAACCTAGAATTTCCTCCTTTAAATGTTCTAGATCCAACTGCTCAATTTTATTGCTCTCAAGCATCCTATAAGTCTCTTGAAGCCAAAGAAAATAATCTTGATCGTAGAGTGCATTAATTGTGTTCATGGCAGGTTTCTGTTTCCGTTTGTCTTGGGAACTTTTAACAGTATTAATTTTCTTGCCCCATTGTAGCTAATAATCCCTAGGCGCACCGCGGAGCAGATCTCTGCGAGATCGCCCTGCTTAATCTCAAAAAACACATCCTTTAAAAGGCCAAAACGACCCATGGGTGGGATCTTCTCGGTGGCCATTACGACTAAAAATTTGCCCTAGAGACCGGGCCTTTTCCGCCAACACATCCCACAGTGCCGTATAGCGTTTCCGCTTTTAAGGAAATTCTAAGCTTAGATTTAAATCATTGAGGACTTGAAAAACTTCAAAACGTTGTGCCGACACAGGCCCTTGCCCCACAGAGAGGTCATAGAGCGTTCCCGGTGCAATATCGATTGTTGTAATGGTTGACCTACAGGGCGATCGCCCTTAGGAGAACAGGTCCCCATATTCCGCTAGCAGGGCCAGAGCCTCCCTTAATGCCCGTCGGTTTCCGTCGGAGGGGTCAAGCTGGAACTGTATTTCGGCAATACGGCATCGAGTTTCAATTCTAGTTCGTGCAATTTGGCGTTCTCTCTCCTCAGCTCTTCGAGATTCATCTGCTCTTTCCTGAGCCATTCTGCGTTGTTCTTCTCGAATTCTGCGTTGCTCTTCTCGAATTCTGCGTTGCTCTTCCTCAGTTCTTCGTTCTTCCGCTTCATTTCTGCGTTGCTCTTCCTCAGTTCTTCGTTGTGCTTCTTGAGCCAAGCGGTTTGTTTCTCGATTTCGACGGTTCCACTCAACGCCGAAATTAGCCAATGTAGCCAGGAGGGCTGCCACAGTGAATCCATTGCTCCATTGTCGGGGCTGGGTGATGTATCCGAGGAATTCAAAATCGGTTTGGTCATAGAACCTCAAAAAAGCAATGGCAATCAGTAACACCGTCAAAACAGTGGCGGGCAATAGTGCCAGGAAGTTTAACCACATCGAGGGCAAGGGAAAGATAATTCTATTTTAAATGCTAGGTCTCCTGGCGATCGCCCTTAGGAGAAGAGGTCCCCATATTCCGCTAGCAGGGCCAGAGCCTCCCTTAATGCCCGTTGGCTTTGGTCCTGGAATCTCGAAAAGACAATAGCCATTAACAGCAAAGCCAAAACAATGGATTCTAGTAAACCCAAAAAGTTTAAATTTCTTGAACCTGATCACTGTAGCTATACATCTCAATACCCAATGCTTCTGCCACTGGCTTAGCTCGCTCATCCACCATGGGGGACATGACAATTTTCCTCGTAACTTGTCGCTGGTGTCGTTGTTCGTAAAAAGTTGCCTTGCGGTCAAAAATATACATATCGGATTTACTCATGGAGGACTTAATTTCACACAGAATGGTGACCCCATTTTTGATAATCACATCAATTTCCACCTGGTCCGGTCTGCCAAAGACCATGCCGTCGTGGTCATACTCATTAAGATTGAGCACCTCCACTCCAAAGGATTCTTCCAAAATCGCTTTTAACCCGTTGCGGAAACTGGCCTCCGAATAAAGACCCCAACGGGACCCTAAAGCCCCGATGGTACTTTCATAACGACGATTAGCCTTCTGAATTTCTGCCAGGGTGGCACTGTTCTGCACTTCCAATCTGTCCAGACGCTGGGTGTTTTCCTCCCATTTATGGTTTTGCTCATCCCATTTGCGGGCCTGCTCTTCCCGATCGCGCTGTAATTCGTCCAGAACCCGGTCAAATTTCAGATCGAACTCTGTCCTAGGGGTGTAGTATTCCGACACCGTCCGCAAGACAAAATCCCGCAGGGCCGGTTCTTCGGCGATCGCCCTGGGTAACTCCCTCTGGATTAAGGCTCTGATTTCTGCTTCCGTCATAATAACTCACTGCCCCGGCACAGTTTCCTTATTATTGTAATCACTGCGCCACGGTGAAAATTTCACACAGTCAAAGTCCGCTGGGGTATTAATTTTAGGGCTTTGCTCTTCGGGCATTTTGAACCAGGAAGTTTCATTCGCCAATTGCTGTAGCAACAGTTGGGAAAATGGTTTAGTTAGATCACATCGGCAAAGGTTCGTTCCACTTTGCGAAAATAGAGAATACCCGTCACAAAAATAATTATTACCAAGAGTAAGGACAACAAAAACCCCGGTAAAAACAGAGTCGATTCTCCCCCCAAAATGGCCCAACGAAAACCATCGATCACACTCACCATCGGGTTAATGGAATAGAGCAATCGCCACCTTTCCGGCACCACATTACTGCTGAAGCCCACCGGGGAAATGTACAGACCAAATTGGACAATGAACGGCACAATGTAACGAAAATCCCGGTACTTGACATTGAGAGAACAAAGCCATAACCCTGCTCCCATGGAAGCCATAAAAGCAATCAAAATAAATAACGGTAGGGTAATAACGTGCCAACTGGGAACGAAATTGTACCAAGCCATTAACCCGAGCATAATTATCCCAGCAATTAAAAAATCGACAAAACTGGTAACCACTGCACTGGTGGGCACCACCAACCGGGGAAAATACACCTTAGAAATTAAATTGGCATTGGCAATCAGGCTATCGCTGGCCGCACTGAGGGAAGTGGAAAAAAACTGCCAGGGCAACATCCCCGCAAACACCAGAATGGGATAGGGCACCCCCTCCGAAGGCAAATTGGCTAACTTACCAAATACCACCGTAAACACCACCATGGTCAGAAACGGTCGAATGAGGGCCCAGGCCACACCGATCGCCGTTTGTTTATAGCGCACTGCAATGTCCCGCCAAGCCAGGGTGTAAAACAACTCCCGGTAGCGCCATAGGTCTTGCCAATACTGACGCTCGGTACGTCCTGCTTCAATAATTAGTTCTGGGGGGGAAGTACTCATACTTTTCGGTAAATTTCTCGTGCCCTGGGGTCAGACCAATGGCCATTATTAGACTTTATCGGGGTCTAGCCCCAACTCCCTTAATTTGGCCGCTAGGCGATCGGCCCTGGACTTTTCTTGGTCTGCCCGTTGAGCCTCCCTTGCCGCCCGTTGGGCTTCCTGTTCTGCCCGTTGAGCTTCCTGTTCCGCTGGGGTCAAGATCCAGTGATGGTGCTTGTCGTACCACCGCAGCCAAAGCCGGTTTATGCCCTGATACGTACCCCGCCATAACCCTAGTCCCAACTGCGCCTTTGCCAGCCAGATGCCCGGCTCCTCCAGCACCAGCGGTTGGTAAATCCCCTGCACTAAACCGAAAGCCTGGAGCTCGTCAGTATAGCGATCAAACACAAAATAATAGGGAATACGCAGAATTTGCTCATAGACTGTCCATTTATTGGGGGGCTGACTGGCATCCCGCAAACTCCGGCCCAGGTCTTCTTTTTCCGTGCCTGGGGAGAGCAATTCCACCACCACCAGAGGGGCAATGCCCTCTTGCCAGATCACATAACTGAGGCGCAAGTCCCGCTGGTCATATAAACGGGACACCCCCAACACCCCAAACCAATCCGGGCGCTTATACCACTGGGGATGGTGAACGTCGTAGTAAAGATTCAGGTCACTGGCGGTGAAAAAATCCGCCGCTTCATAACTAGGGGGCAGGAAGGTCTGGCGCAACAGTTCTGGTTGCAATAAATGGAATTCGTCGGGCAAGCCGGGCTCCTCCGGATCTTCACTGGGCAGATCGTACATGGTGGGTAGGGTTTCCCGAGGAGAAAGGGGGGGAGAACTCTGATACATAGTGCCATAGCCCGTTCAATAATAGGCTCAATTATAGGCGATCGCCTTTTTCTCCTTTGTCCTTAGGCTTCATCGGGGTCTAGCCCCAACTCCTTTAATTTGGCCGCTAGGCGATCGGCCCTGGATTTTTCTTGATCCGCCCTTTGAGTTTCTTGATTTGCCCTCTGGGTTTCTTGCTCTGCTATTGCCATGGCCTGGTCAGCCCGGAACATTTCCTGTTGGGCCGCCTCCTCGGGGGTAGCTACCAACATTCCCTCCAGCGAAAAATAGCGCAATTGACCATGGTGGATGCCAAGAAAAAAGCCCAACGCCTCACTCCATAACCAACCCTGTTCATTGGGGGTAATTGGGGAGTATTGGTTGAAATTCAATCTAAAACCGGCAAATTCCAGGGTTTCAGGGGAAAAATAAAAATATTCAGGGGTGTGGAACCTGGTGGCATAAAGGTCCAATTTGGTGGTTCTATCCACCTTCGCGGTGGATTCGGAAAGTAATTCGATAATCAAGTCTGGGTAGCGGCCGTCCTCTTCCCACACCACCCAGGAACTACGGGGGTGCCCAGTGGTATTTTTCACCAGGAAAAAATCGGGGCCCCGAAAGTCCCGCTGTTTGAGTTGTTGCCGACTGAAGTAAATGGTTAGGTTAGCACCAATGAAAAAATCATCCCTCTGACGCCACGCCCACTCCAGACTAGTGACCAGCAAGAGCAGTTGCATATAGTGCAAAGAACTTTCCATCTCCGGTTCATCACTCAATAACTTAGTGGCATCGGGCATTTGTGCTTCCAGTTCCTGGGCCGTTATTGCTGACATGTTGTCCTCCGAATGCTGGTGGAGAAGGGCTGGCTTCCATCATAATGGCTTGCCCCAGGCTAGGCGAAAACCGGACATTTACAGCTCTATCTTTTCCCTTAACCGCCCATGGGATGAAATTATCAACTTTTCACTGGTTGAATTCCCTATTTCTGGCCGCACGAATCCTGCATACGTTCTTAGTCTTTTCTAAGAATACGTCAGACGAAACCGAGATCCGTGGGACCGTCGAGGCTCCGGCTAGGGCGGAAAAATGAAGATTCAATTGTTTTTGTGACCGAAAAAACTGTTTAGCCTTTTCGGGGGGTTATATCAAGGCTTCCTTCCGCCATGGAAAGCAGAGGATTTACCAGTCAGACCAAGCCTTTACTTCCGAAAGATCGGTCGGCGGCTAAATAAGCCTGATTACAGTTCAATCTAATTTATTGACCCCGTTTTGTCCAGGTGGGGCAGAAAAGGAATATTATCAACTTTTCTTTCTCAATACTTAAGTGTGAAGGATCAAGACTATGGAGAC
>NZ_JADEWJ010000296.1:0-4457 GCF_015207725.1 Synechocystis sp. LEGE 06083 | reverse complement strand
CCTTTAACAGTTCATCCATTAATTTATCGGCTACGGTATCCTCTTTTTTCTTCCTTGCCATCATTGCCTCCTTGGTGAAATGGGTTAATTTGTATTTTTGCTTTTACACAAATTAATTTACAGTCCCTATATCCGTACTCCATACCTGATTGATTTTTTCAATCATTAGGCCTCTGAGAAGGTAGGGATAACGGCGGATATTCTCCTTACCTCCCTTGCTGGTGTTAGGTTTAGGGTAGATTGCCTCGAGTCCCATTAACCGAAGTAAGCGACGGACTCGTTTGACATTGACGTTCTCACCTTGTTGCCTGAGAACAGCGGTCATTCGCCTTACTCCATAAGAGGGTTCCTCTGTATAAAGCTCATCTAACTTTCGCATTAGATATTCATTGTAATCACTTTCCCTCCTTGGTTGATAATAGTAACTTGAGCGATTTAAACCAATCAATTCACATTGACGTTCAATACTGATTTTTGGGTGATAGGGTTCAATAAGCCTCCTTTTTTCTTCAATAGTTGAGCCCAGATTTTTTTTTCAACCAGTCTAGTTCTACTTCTAGACGGCCTATATGTTCATAGAGTTGGCTAATTAGTGATTCTTGACTATCACTATTTTTATCTATCTTCTGATTGAAGATTTCTTTCAGTCCCTCTCGAGCTTGTTTTTTCCAGTTATTAATTTGGGTTGCATGTACCCCTGATTGGCTTGCTATTTCATTGATAGTTTTCTGCTCCTTTAGAGCCTCTAAGGTAATTTTTGCTTTAAATTCTGGACTGTGTTTTTTCCTTTGCATTTACTTACTCCGTACTAAATTGGGCTTTTCCTTCTCTCTCTTACTTCACTGTCCATTTTTTGGGGAGCATTATACACATCAGATAGATAAATGGTGTTGTTACTCGCCGCATAGCCCCCCAAAGCAGAGCCTAAAACCTCGGCACTGACCACTTCAATGGAGGGTAAGGCACTAAAATCTTGGTTGCCCCAACTGCTTCGTATCGCCTCCACCTTAGCAAAATCGTATTCTGTGCCGTAAATGGATTCAAAGTTTGCCCAAAAGGTATCGGTAAGGGCGAATTCGGACAGACAAGAGTAAACGTTGGCCAGATGGTTGGCGATAGGCAGGAGAGACATGACAGCAACCGGGGAGTAGTGAAGGGAGAAACCAATAAAACCCTTTCTTTAAAAACTAGAACATACAGTATTATTAGTAATAATGAGTCTAGTGCATGCACTAGTCAACTATGCTAGGGTCACAACAGAAAAGGCGATCGCCAATAACCGATATGATTTATCGAGTTGCACTAAAGCAGTACAAATTACACCATTGAGAATCGCCTGTAATCTTTATATTTGAGTTTTTAGGTTAAACTACATCATTTTCTTCAGCAAAGACCCAAATTAGACGATTTAGGGCATAGTGGCAGTTTTCAGAATTTATCAACTGAGAATAATTAGCAGTAATTTATGTTGAGCGATGGAGAGTTGGAAAAATTTCACGATAGAATTAGGCTTGTGGAAGCTATTCAATATTTCCCTAATTTTATTGAATGAAAATTAACCGTCAGGGGCAAGCAAAGGTACTTACAGAGCAGGAACTGCATGACCTGTTCACCATTGGATTGCTCACTCCCCGCGATCGCCTCTTGTTTGGCATTTGTCTTTATACTGGTTGCCGCATTGGGGAAGCTTGTTCTCTTGCTTGGGCTGATGTCACCGCTGATGCCATGACTTTCCGCATTGAAAAAACCAAGACCAAATCTAGTCGCACTGTGGCCATTTCCCCAGCGTTACGAGTTTTGTTTGATGAATATCGGCAAGTTCAACAATGCTTTAGGTTTCCATCGTCCTATGTATTTCGGGGAAAACGGGTGGGGTCACACCTCCATCCTTCCATGGCCCATAAAATTTTGAAAGCCGCCACAGACCTGATTGGAGTTAGGGGAGTATCGACCCATTCTTTCCGCCGCACTGCGTTAACTATGATGTGCCGGAAGGGTATCAATTTGAGGGTTATTCAGAAAATTAGTGGTCACAAGAATTTGAATGTTCTGTCCCATTATCTGGAGGTTTCTGAACAGGAGAAGGAGCAAGCTTTATCTAAAATTTCATTTTAAAATTGATTGATAGGACAACGACTTCGTAAGTATTAATCTTGAACAAACTACCCTTTTTTTTCTATGACAACTTCTCCTACAAATTTAGATTCTTTACCTATTCCCCCCGGTGACTTTGGCTTACCGTGGTTAGGAGAAACCCTCGATTTTCTTAATGATGGGGACTTCAGTAAAAAGCGGCAACAGCAATTTGGGCCAATTTTTAAAACCCGTTTATTTGGTAAAAATGTCATTTTTGTTTCTGGGGCATTAGCAAACCGCTTTTTATTCACCAAGGAACAGGAAACTTTTCAAGCAACTTGGCCCCTCAGCACCAGAATTTTGCTAGGGCCTAATGCGTTAGTGACTCAAATGGGGGAAATACATCGCTCACGCCGTAAAATTCTATACCAAGCTTTTTTGCCCAGGGCATTGGACGGTTATTTACCGAAAATGGATGGCATTATTCAGGGATATTTGGAGCAATGGGGAAAAGCCGATGAAGTGATTTGGTATCCGCAATTAAGACGAATGACTTTCGATGTGGCGGCAACGTTATTTATGGGGGAAGGAGCAAGCCAAAATCCTCATTTATTTCCTTGGTTTGAAACCTATATTCAAGGACTATTTAGTCTACCAATTCCTTTGCCTAATACCCTATTTGGTAAATCCCAACGAGCAAGGGCTTTGTTATTGGCCGAGCTTGAACAAATGATCAAAACTCGACAACAGCACCCCCCCAAGGAAGAAGATGCATTGGGCATGTTATTAGCCGCCCGAGATGATAATAATCAACCGTTATCTTTACCGGAGCTGAAGGATCAAATTTTGTTGTTGTTGTTTGCGGGGCATGAAACTCTAACCTCGGCATTATCATCTCTTTGTCTATTGTTAGGACAGCATTCCGACATTCGGGAAAAGGTAAGACAGGAACAAAATAAATTGCAATTAGGGCAAGAACTGACAGCAGAAACTCTTAAAAAAATGCCCTATTTAGATCAAGTGTTGCAGGAAGTATTACGGTTAATCCCTCCTGTGGGGGGTGGTTTTCGAGAATTAATCCAAGGCTGTCAATTTCAGGGTTTTCATTTTCCCAAGGGCTGGTTAGTTTCTTATCAAATTAGCCAAACCCACGCCGATCCTGATTTATATCCTAATCCAGAAAAGTTTGATCCAGAACGGTTTGCCCCTGATGGTAGTACGATTCACAATCCCCCCTTTGCCCATGTTCCCTTTGGGGGTGGCTTACGGGAGTGTTTAGGTAAGGAATTTGCTCGGTTGGAAATGAAGTTATTTGCCACCCGATTAATCCAGCAATTTGATTGGACATTATTACCGAGACAAAATTTAGAGCTGGTTGTTACTCCCAGTCCCCGACCTAAGGATAATTTACGAGTAAAGCTACATTCACTAAAATAATTCTAGGGAAACAATCAAATTAAAATTTGACCGTTGTAACTCTGCAAAAATAACCCGCTCATTTTGATCCATATTGGCTATAATTTCTCGGCTACAGTAAATTCAATTTATTGCTGGAACTAACAGTTACATTCAAACAAAAAGTTACGGTTATTAATGCTAGGGGTAGAGTGATTAATAGGTAGTAAAAGTTATAGACAATTCACCGTCCAATAAACGGATGCAAGGGCGCTCAAAGTTTTGGGTCGATCAAATTAACCCTTTAGTTTGTAAAAAAGCTTGCACCAGCTTTGTCACGTCAGTATTGCCCTCATCCATTTGTAAGTTGAGTTGTTGAATTTCTGTGGCGGTCAAAATTCCGGCTAATTCATTGATTGCTGGTCGGAGTTGAGGATAAGTTTTTAGGATTTTGTCATTAAAAATTGGAACAGCATAATAGGGTGGAAAATAGCGTTTATTATCCTCCAAGACAATCAGTTTATTTTTAAAAATTTGCCCATCGGTGGAATTACCTGCCACCAAATCAACTTGGTTTGCCGTTAAGGCCGTATAAATTAAACCCAAATCCATGGCGATCGGGGGTTTAGCAAATTTCAAACCATAGGTACGACTTAGACCGGAATAGCCATCAGGACGGTTAAGAAATTCGTAACCAAACCCCGCCTGCCATTCATTTTCTAAAGGGACTAAATCACTAATAGTTTTAAGACCATAGCGTTGGGCATCGGTGGGACGCACAATAAGCGCGAAAGTGTTTTCAAACCCCAAAGAAGGAAAAACGGTTAATTGAAATTTCCTGGCATAATCTGTTTTAACTGTCTCGAAAACTTGTTCTGCGTTAGAAATGGGTTGTTGTTTCAAAATGGCCGTGTAAGCGGTACCTGTATATTCCACATAACCGGCGATCGCCCCGGACTTGACTGCTTCATGGGCAATATTGGTAC